>DBGFLF010000310.1:0-3206 GCA_048528725.1 Collinsella sp. | reverse complement strand
GAGCTGTAAGGTAGTCATTTAAGAACGTCCCCAATGACTAGTCATTGGGGACGTTCTTTTTTGTCTAGTCGTTGGGGACACTCTTTGCGAGCGATTTGCTCGTTTGTCGACGTATGGGTGTTCATTTGTCGACTTCTTGGGCTGTGGTCACCTGCTCTTTCTGTGGTGGTAGCGGGCATCTGGCTCAAAAGGGCGGGTTGGCCGTCTATGTCTACCTGCGGTTTCTTTGCGGTGCGCTCACTCGGTCAAGTGTCCCGTCAAGTGTTTGGTTAGCATCTGGTTTGCAGTCGAAGGCCTATTTTGCCCGCGCTGACAGTGGCTGCTCGCTCTCCTCGTAAGCTCAAATTGAGGCCCATCAGTTTGAGGAGGATGTCATGACTGACCAAGTTTTTGACCGAGCGCAGCTGGCCGAAGCCGTCGGCAACGATATTGCCGACATGGCTCACTTTTGGATGCTGCGGAAGTTTCAATTCCTGGAGCCGGCGCGCGAGCAGTTCGAGATTGTCGTCGATCCGTGGCTCAGCTATTGCGAGGAACCTTCTCAAAACGAAATCATGGCCTACAACATGGCGTTTACCGATTGGCTGCTGTTTGAGCGCCCCTATTACCACGGCAAGACGCTGTTGGAGCTGTATGTGGACGAGCCGCCAGCGTCAATTTCTCCTGCTTCGCTCGGGCGACTTGAGCAGGTGCGCGACACGCAGTATTTCTCGCGCTTTGGCATTTTGGACAAGGATCCCGCGACTGGCATGGTCGTGCTGAAGGACACGCGCACCGACCGTCGCTTTGACGTCTACGACCCACATATCGTGCAAAAGGAGCACTGGAGCGATGGCGCGATTGCGGTGCGGCTCGCGTGCATCGACGATGTCTGGCTGACGGCGGGGCAGCTTTACCTGTATGACATCGCGCGCCTGAGCGACACGGCGGTCGACGGGCCGGGCGCGGTGCATCCCGAGGACCTAGAGGACGGTTTCGACACCTCGTGCATCAGCTTCTTTTTGCGCCTGGTCCGCGACATCATGGGTGCTCAGGGGCGCTACGTAAAGTCGCTCAATATTTACGAGCAGGAATGGGAGTAGGGAGTGGGCAGTTGTCGCCTGCCTTGCCTTCTGTCTTTATGTCTCGATCTGTAACGTTTAGGGACAAAAAACCGGTCTACCTGTTACAGATCGAGACGAATGCTTGGGCACCGCTGGTTTGTCTAAATCTGTAACGTTTGGGGGCCTGTAGAACGTCTTCCTGTTACAGATTGAGACGTTTGCCGACAGCGGCAATGGCGGCGATGGCCCATTTCCCTGATGTGGTGGTGATGAAAGTGTCTAATACCGTTCTTAAACACAAGCAGGCGACACGTAACACCTTGGCGCGGAATAGGATGCTTGCCAGGCTCGCGAAGGCGGCTGAACAAGGCGTGCTGCTTGTGACGCACGACAATGCCGATCTCATGTGGCTGCGGCGTCATGTGGGAACCGATGATATTGCGGAGCCCGAGTCGTATCTGTTCTGTTTTCAACATGATTGGGATGCGTTGACACCGGCGGAGCGAGCGCTGCGCACCATCAAAGGGCTTGCAGAGTTTCATCCCGATTGGGCGTTTTGGGGTTATGACGCGGCACTTTTGTGGGGTCTGGAGGTGCCGAATGATCTGCTCGGGCCACGATATCTTGTTAAGACAGGTTGCTCGGTGCCGCTGAGTGCAGGATGCCGGCTGTTACGTCCGCGGGTGGCGTGTGCGCTTGAACAAGTCGACGGCGTGCGGGTGACGCCGTTTTGGCGCACGGTAGAGGATTGCCTGCTGCGCGCGCCGTTTTCGTATGGCTTGGCGATTGCCGATTCTGCGTTGCGAGTAAAGGGCGTATCGCGCGATGACTTTTGTGAGCGGCTTCGTATGGATTGTGAAGGCAAGCGTGGGTATCGCAGAGCGCAGGTGATTGCGTCGTATGCGGACGGGCTGTCCGAAAACGGCGGCGAGTCTCGGTTCCGAGCGTTCTTTATTGCATACGGGTTTCTGGTGCCAGAGTTGCAGGTGGAGTTTCGTGATCCGCTCAATCCGAATCAGGTATTTCGAGTCGACTATTTCTGGAGACTCGAGGACGGGGCGTGCGTGATTGGCGAGCTCGATGGAAAGGGAAAGTATACCCTGCAGGATGGTGGGGATCGGGAGTCGGTCGACCCATTCGTGGCGGAACGTCAACGGGAGTCCCATCTGACGATGCTCGGACATAAGGTACTGAGGTTTACGTTTGATGAGCTCAAGAACCCGGGGAAGCTGGCTGAAAAGCTGAGACTGGCGGGCATTCCGCAGCGGGTCGATTTGGCTGAGGAATGGAGACGGCAGTGGTATGGGTGCTGAGGGGTGCGGCTGACGCGGGTGTGGTTGTTCCTACCGAGTTTGTCTCGATCTGTAACAACAAGGGGCCGTTTGGCCTCGTAACTGTTACAGATCAAGACAGAAGGTTGGCGCCTGCTGAAAGATCTCAATCTGTAACATCTAACGGCCAAAAACCGGTCTACATGTTACAGATCGAGACAAAGGTTGGACGAGGTGCCGAAAGATCTTGTTCTGTAACATTTGGCTGCTAAAACCCGGTCCACCTGTTACAGATTGAGACATTTCCCGGACGTCGCTGGGGTGGGACTGCAACGCGTTCCGTTCTCCGTATCTCCTCCTTTCTCCGTTAACCGATATGTCCGCAGCAATCCCGCTGCACTGGGTAATAATGGACAAATGTTCAAGTTAATCGCGAGGGAGGAGCTCGATATGGCGTCTGCCGATCGTCCCACATTGTTTATCAATGCGACCGTCCTGGATGGTTCGGAACATATGGAGCCGCAGCCCGATATGGCCGTGGCTGTCGAGCGTGGCATCATCACCTGGATGGGACCGAGCGCCGTGGCCCAAGCTCCAGCGGGGGCCGAGGTCATCGACCTAGGCGGTGCGTATCTCATGCCGGGTCTCATCAATATGCATGTGCATCTGTGCGGTTCGGGCAAGCCGGTTTCGGCGGGCGATGCGGGCGCGCTGATGAAGAAGCTCGACAATCCCGTGGGCCGCGCCATCGTGCGCCATATCCTCAAAGGCAGCGCTCAACAGCAGCTGGCAAGCGGCGTGACTGCGGTGCGCGGTGCAGGCGACCCGCTGTTTGCCGACATCGCCGTGCGCAACGCCATCGACGCCGGCAAGTATCAGGGTCCGCGTCTGG
>DBGFLF010000309.1:0-3844 GCA_048528725.1 Collinsella sp. | reverse complement strand
GGCGGTGTCCCCTCCCTTTCAAGAAAGAGAAGAGGCGGGGCATGCCCCGCCTCTTACACCACATCTCTGCGCGCTACCTAGCTGTACATTATCAAGGCACTATTTTGCCGTAAAATAATGTGACTGGATTTGCAACAGTACTCATATTTGGCATTTTTTGTCCACCGGGGCTAGCGAAGGTCAAAAACAGAGTGCGCATTTGTTAAAACTGCCGACTCGATGCGCTTTGCGTCACAATTTTTGAGCGAGGCGATGCGTTCTGAGGTCCTTGTGAGCGATTTGATGAGCGACTGCGCGCTTGTTTCTGTGTTTGCCTCCGCTGGTGCATCGGTCTCGAGCAGTAAACGATCGAGTGGAATCTGTCGTGCGTATTCGCGTCCTCGTTTAGACGCGAGCATGCGTTCGTTGACGGAAAAATAACAGTCCGCATCACGCGCGCGGACGAGTTCGTCCGAAGTGCCGCTAAACCAGTGGAAGATGATAACGGGGGAGTCGGGGTTTGGGATGAGTAGTCCATGCGATTCGAGGACGTCCAGTACGGCTCCTGCCGAACGAACGGCGTGAATTGATATCACGCGCCCGGTAAGAGGATGCTGCACGAGTGTATCGCAGAGCCGGTCAAATGCCTGTATTTGTAGCGGCTCACTTCCGGCAAAGCGTGCGGAAAAGTCGAGTCCCACCTCGCCGATGTAGCGCTCTTGGGCGGCAACTTCGCAAAGCAGATCGACTTCGGCAGGACCGCAGCGGCCGTCGGCGAGCCACCAGGGGTGGAGCCCAACGCCAGCGATGATGCCTGGTAGGCGACGGGCGCGCTCGTTTGCGGCCGAAAAGTCGCGTGGGTCGACCCCGCAGTCAAAGAGCCCCAGACCCGACGCCGCCGACTCACTGGCTGCAGCATCGGGGCCGAGCATCAAATCAAGATGACAATGCGTGTCAAAGAATTGCGGTTCCATCGCAGGACGTCCTGCTAGTCCAGGCGTTGGCCGTCGGCGCGTACGCGCTCGGTGCCGCGCCCGCTGATCTGGCGGATAACCTCGCCGGCAATCATCTGACCCATGATGGGCGGCATAAAGCTGGCGGTACCCAACTCGGTACGCTCATGGATGTTGGACGGGTCGCGGGGTTGGGTCTTAACCGATTCCTCGCAGCTAAACAGCACGTGCAGACTCTTGATTCCGCGCTTCTTACATTCTTTGCGCATGATGCGGCTCATGGGGTCACGTACCGTATCGAAAATGTCGGCAAAGCGGAGGCACTCGGGATGGAGCTTGTTGGCCCCGCCCATGGAGCTAACCAAACGAATGTCGTGGTCCTGAGCATATTTGGCAATGGTGAGCTTGGCCGAGATGGTGTCGATGGCGTCGACGACGTAGTCGAGCTTGCCGTCCGTCTGCTCCAAAACGCTCGCGAAGAACTCGTCGATGTTGTCGCTCAGCAGGTATTCGGTGCGTTTGATAACGGTGGCGGTGGGATTGATGTCGTGGATCATGGCTTCCATAACATCGACCTTGCGCTTGCCGATGGTGCTGTGAAAGGCGATAGCCTGGCGATTGATATTGCTGGGCGCGACGATGTCCTTGTCCAGAATGACGAAATGACCAATGCCGCCGCGGGCGAGTGCCTCGCAGCAGTTGGAGCCCACGCCTCCGCAGCCGAGCACCAACACCGTAGCATCGGCGAGCTTATCGAGTGCCTCGCGGCCCATGATGATCTCGAGCTTGGTGTCGCGTGTCTCGATGGCGGCTGCGGCAGCGGTTTCGGTCATAAATATCCTCCGATGGGGAAGCAGGTCGTGTTTTAGCTATCGCCATTATAGGTAATCGCCCATAGGTTGCGATGGCGTTTGCTTTGATGTGGTTTGAAGCATTGCGATTAGATAGTTAGACAAACATCTAAATATCGAGTATAGTGTGCGCGTCATGAGAGATGATGAGAGGAGGTCTTATGCCTGGAGAGGGTTTTAAGGCGCTTGCCGATCCAACGCGACGGCGCATTTTGGAGTTGCTGCGCGAGGGCAATTGCACGGCGGGGGAGCTTGCCGAGCATTTCGATATCAGTAAGCCGTCGCTGAGCCATCACTTGGCGACGCTCAAAAACGCCGGGTTGGTGATCGACGAGCGCCATGGCCAAAACATCGTTTACAGCTTAAACACCACCGTCATGCAGGACTTGATCGGTTGGTTTATGGGCTTTACAAACACGGAAGGTGATAAGGATGAATAACGAAAACAAGGGCATTCACCCCACGGGGGTATCGTCGCGCGTGTGGATTGCGCTGGTCGCTCTGTGCGTCGCCAATGTCGTAGCGCACCTCATGGTGATGCCGAGCTTGCCTGCGCAGATTCCCACGCACTGGGGCGCGAACGGCGCCGTCGACGGTTGGGGTCCTAGCTGGATGGCCTCCGCGCTCGGCGTGCTGCCTCTGGCGCTTCTCGCAATGTTCTGCGTGGTGCCGCGCATCGACCCCAAAGGTGAGGCATATCGAACCTCGGGCAAGTTCTATCAGGGCTTCGTAATCGCCTTCACCTTGTTCATGTGCGCCATAAGCTGGCTGGGAGAGCTTACGGTCTGGGGCGTGGTGCCGGCGGTCGGTTCGGTCAACGTGCTGATTTCCGGTGTTGTCGGTTTGCTGTTCATCGGCGTGGGCAACTACTTACCGCGTGTGAAGCAGAACTATACGCTCGGTATCAAGACACCTTGGGCGCTTGCCGATCCCGAAAACTGGCGCCGTACGCAGCGTTTTGGCGGCGCCTGCTTTATGGTGCTGGGTATTGGCCTGATTGTGATGGGCGTGGCAGGCAGCGTGCTTTCGAGTGAAGTCGTCGCCGCGGTGATTGCGGTTCTGGCGTTTGGTTCGGTTGGAGCCGTCTACCTCTACTCGTATCTGTTGTGGCGCAAATCGCAGCGAGCCGCTCGTTAAGGTTGCGGAAAACTAGCGTACGCAGTTCATAGTATGTTCCGGGGGACTTTTCCCAGGTAGTATTAGGGGGTGTGGGCAACCATGCCCCTTTTTATTAGAACGCGCGAACTGCCTCTCCGCTTTTTCCAAAACGGAGAGGGGGAGAAGATTTCCGCAGCTAGATAAGGAGAAATGACTGTGGCGGAGTTCATTTATCAGATGTATCAGGCTCGCAAGGCCCATGGCGACAAGGTAATCCTTGACGACGTGACCCTGAGCTTCTACCCCGGTGCCAAGATCGGCGTCGTGGGTCCCAACGGCATGGGTAAGTCGACCCTGCTCAAGATTATGGCCGGCATCGAGGAGGTCTCCAACGGCGATGCCAGGCTCACCCCCGGCTACACTGTGGGCATCCTGCAGCAGGAGCCGCCGCTCGACGACGACAAGACCGTCATCGAGAACGTGCGCATGGCGTTTGGCGATATGATCGCCAAGGTCGATCGCTTCAATAAGATCGGCGAGGAGATGTGCGACCCGGATTGCGACATGGACGCCCTCATGGCCGAGATGGGCAAGCTCCAGGACGAGATCGACGCCGCCGACGGCTGGGATATCGATTCCAAGCTCGGCCAGGCCATGGACGCCCTGCAGCTGCCCGATTCCGACATGCCGGTCAACGTGCTTTCCGGCGGCGAGCGCCGTCGCGTGGCCCTGTGCAAGCTGCTGCTCGAAGCTCCCGACCTGTTGCTGCTCGACGAGCCCACGAACCACCTGGACGCTGAGTCGATCCTGTGGCTCGAGCACTTCCTGCACAACTACCAGGGCGCGGTGCTTGCCGTCACGCACGATCGCTACTTCCTGGATAACGTTGCCGAGTGGATCTGCGAGGTCGACCGCGGCCACCTCTATCCCTACAAGGGCAACTACTCCACGTATCTGGAGACC
>DBGFLF010000308.1:0-5563 GCA_048528725.1 Collinsella sp. | reverse complement strand
CGGGCTCCACGCCAAAGAACGCCGCATCTTCGTGCGTCGCCGCGACCACCGTGCGCGACACCAGACGCGCACCCGGCACCATGTCGTTGGCAGCACAACCCTCAGTAAAGCTCTGGACGTCACCCTTCTGGCGAATCTTGCGCTTGAGCTTGGGCGCACACACAAACGTGCCCCTCCCCTGCTGGCGGTTGAGATATCCCGCACGCGACAGCTCCTCGATGGCGCGGCGCACGGTGACGCGCCCCACGCCGTAGGACTTCGCGAGCTCCATCTCGGAAGGAATGCGCGAGCCGGCAGCGTACACGCCGTGTGCGATCTCGCCCTTTAGGTCGTCCATGACCTGCTGGTACAGCGGCACGGCGGACACGTCAGTACGGTCGGTTTTATCGTCGAATGCCATCGTTACGCTCCATCCCGCGCATGCTCGGACTCAAACTCTTCAATCGCCGCCATAAACTGCTCGCCAAAGGCGTCGGCCTTTTTCTCGCCAATGCCGTTGACCTGGATCAGCTCGTCGCGTGTCTGCGGGCGCAGGCGGCACAAGCCGCGCAGGGCCTTGTCGGAGAAGACCATATACGGCGCCATCTCCAGCTCCGTCGAGATCTCCTTGCGGAGGGCGCGCAGGCGCTCGAACAGCTCGGCATCGTCACCCACGCGCGGGCGCTGATCCAGCTCGGCCTCCTCGCGCAGCAGATCAACCGCACGGCGGGCGCGGGCCGAGGCCTTGCGCTTGGACGCGCGACGTTTAACGGTAAAGGCGAACGCCTCGTCCTCGACCTCGATGGCACGCGGGCCCAGCCCCACGACCGGGTACTGCCCCTGCGAGGTGGCCAAGTAACCGCGGCCGCACAGCTGGCCGATGATGTCCTTGATGCGCCCGACCGATTCGCCCGACAGCTCACCGTAGCCGCGGTCCTCGTCCAGATGCATCTGGCGAATGCGCTCGGTGTTGCCGCCGTGAAGCACATCGGCGATCAGCGACTTGCCAAAGCGCATGGGACGCGCGGCCACATAGCGCACAGCGGCGCGGGCCATATCGGTGACGTCCTCGACCTCGAACTGCGTAAGGCAGTTGCTGCAGTTGCCGCAGCCCTCGGCGTCGTCTGCGGTGCCGCCCGCAGCAGCCGCAACCGCATGCTCGGCCGCGGCTTCGTCGCCAAAGTAGCGCAGCATGTATTCGCGCAGGCAGCCGGTGGTATTGCAGTAGCCCTCCATCTGGCTGAGCAGGCGATAACGGTTCTGGAGCGCCCACGCGCGCTGCTCGTCGTCAAGCGTCTCGTCGGCCGCATCGCCGCGGTCGATCAAAAAGCGGCGCATGCGAAAATCGTTACCGTTCCACAGCAAGTGACAGCTGGCCGGATCGCCATCGCGGCCAGCGCGGCCTGCCTCTTGGTAGTACGCCTCGATGCTCTCGGGCACGTTGTTGTGAATCACATAGCGCACGTTGGGCTTGTCGATACCCATGCCAAAGGCGTTGGTGGCAACCATCACCTGAATGTCGTCGTCGATAAAGGCACGCTGACTCTGGCGGCGGGCATCGTTGCCCATGCCGGCATGGTAGCGGCCCACGCGAATGCCGCTGGGGCCCAGTGCCTCGGCAAGCTCGCCTGCCAGCGCGTCGACCGTCTTGCGGGTCGAGCAATACACGATGCCGCTCTCACTCGAATGCGCGATCACATAGTCGCGCACCCACGCGGTCTTGGCCTTGTCGCCCATCTCTTCGCAACCGAAGTAGAGGTTCTTGCGGTCGAAGCCCGTCACCACGGTCGCCGGGTTTTGCAGGCCGAGCATTTGCTGGATATCGGCGCGTACACGCTCGGTCGCCGTGGCGGTAAAGGCCGCCACGATGGGGCGCCGCGGCAGCGAATCGATAAACTCGCGAATCTGCAGGTAAGCGGGGCGGAAATCCTGGCCCCATTGGCTCACGCAGTGGGCCTCGTCAATAGCCACGAGCGGCACGCCAATGCCGGCGGAACCCGCGGCCTCCTGCGCAAAGGCTAAAAAGCGCGGCTCGAGCAGGCGCTCGGGCGCCACGTACATAAGCTGGTAGCGGCCCTCGCGCGCCCGCTTGAGCACGGTGTTTTGCTGGGCCGGAGTAAGACTGGAGTTGAGATAGCTGGGTCGCGCACCCGCCGCGAGCAACGCACGGGTCTGGTCCTCCATAAGCGACAGCAGCGGACTCACCACAAAGGTGATGCCGGGCAGCATGAGCGCGGGCACCTGGTAGCAAATGGACTTGCCGGCGCCCGTGGGCATAACACCCAGCGCATCGCGACCGGCAAGAATCGCATCCACCATGCGGTCCTGTCCCGGGCGAAACGAGGTGTAGCCAAAATAGGCGCCGAGCGTGTCGAGCGCCATCTGCTGCATGTTATCGGTCATGGTTTCCTAACGTCCAAGTCATCTGCCGCCGATTATACGCCGCCACGCGGACAGCAGCACACGGCCGCCGCCCAGACTAGTCGTTTAAGAGCGTCCCCAATGACTAAGGAATGTCCCCAGATGCCGGCAGAAAAGGAACGTCCCCAAGTGCCGCATCCGGGCCATGGCAACGCCGATGTTTTGGCAACGACAGCGAAAGCCCGCCAGAGCGAGCAAGGTGCCTTGAAACAAGGCGGCATTGATCTTCTGATCATGCCGCCGAAGTTGAAAGGCAGATTGCCGCTCTGGCGGGCTTGCAGCGTCGACCGATCCGCCGTTCGTTAGAACGGCGGAACCAACCCTACATCACCATAACGTAGCGCGATCCCACGTAGTACTGCTTACCCATCAGGACCGGCTCGCCATTGGGGCCGATAAAGCCGGCACGCAGGTTGAGCAGTGGATCGTGCGGAGCAATGCCCAACTCGGCCGCCTGCTCGGTATTGGCACGAACGGCCTCGACCGTGCGGTAACCAACCGAGACAATCGGCGTTCCGCCAACACGCTCGACCTCGGCAAAAATCGACTTGTCCTCAAGATCGGCCGTCAACAGCTCACGGTAGGCGTCAAACGGCACAAAGATGTTCTCCTCAAAAATGGGCTCGCCGTCGGCCGTACGCACGCGCTTGATGTGCAGCAGCAGCGCGTCCTTCTGCAGGCCAAAGAACTCCATCTCGTTTTGACGTGCCGGCACAATCTGGCGATCGACCACATGCGCGCCCGCCTTCATGTCATTATCGGCACACAGCGCGGTAAACGTCTGCAGCGTCGAAGCGTGGAACTGGCGGTTGATGTGCGGCGTGGAGACAAAGGTGCCACGGCCCTGCTGCTTAACCAGGTAGCCATCGGAGCACAGCTCCTCGACGGCGCGGCGCACCGTAATGCGGCTCACGTCGTACTGCTCGGCTAGCTCAAGCTCGGACGGAATACGCTCCTTGGGTGCATAAACACCTTTCTCGATCGCGTCCTTGATTTCGTCATAAATCTGCTGGTAAAGCGGTGCATTTTTGGGCGTAGGCATATCTAATCACTCTTATCGAAATATTGAAATAACTAATACGTATATAACGTCTAGTTTCATGTTACCTCATATTGATAAAACGATACACCCTCCCTACCAAAAAGCGACAGCTTCATTTTGGCAGGTTTTATCTGGGCAAACGAAAGTCCCTCGAAAGCAACGGGGCTTTCGTGGGGCTCATACGGAAGGGTTGCGCCGGGCCGGTAAAATGCCAAAACCCTACTTGCCGTCGTCCTGCTGCAGGCTGTCCTGCTCGCTGAGGCGCGCCTGCCTGCTGGCCATGCGTGCGGGCTTGTCGGGATCGGGAACGGCCGTGGGCATGGGCTCGTCGACATGACCTCCCCACCAGCCGCCCACAAAGTTGAGCGTGTGGAACACGTTGATCACGGCGCCGGGATCAATGTCGCACACCAGCTTGATAATGTCCTGGCTCTCGTAGGTCGATACAACGGCGTGCAGCAGGTACATCTTCTCGCGGCTGTATCCGCCAATGACCTCGGCGCAGCTAATGCCGTGCTGAAAATGGTCAACATAGGCGGTCATGACCTCGTCTGCCTTGCGCGTCGTGATCTGCAGCGTCACGCGGTCGTAGCGACGATAGAAACTGTCGATGGTCTTGGTCGAAATAAACTGGAACACGATGGAGTACGCCGCCTTGTCCCAGCCAAACATAAAGCCAAAGATCGCCAGGATAAAGCAGTTGAAACCAAAGATGACGCCCCAGATGGTCTTGCCCGTGTGATTGGAAACCCACAGCGCGATAAAGTCGGTGCCGCCGGTGGATGCGCCGGATTTAAGCGCGATGGCAGCGCCCAGACCCGAGACCACGCCGCCAAAAATGATGAGCATGATCTTGTCGCCCAAAAACGGAGCGAAGTGAAAGACGTTGAGAAACAGCGATGAGAGCACGACCTGCATCATCGAGAAGATGACGAAGCGCTTGCTAATGCCGCTCCAACATAGGAGCGCCACGGGGATGTTGAGCGCGAGCATACCGAGCGAGATGTCGATGTGAACGCCGCCGAGCGAGGTAACGCGATCGAGCAGGACCGCGACGCCGGTGAGGCCGCTCGGAAGCAGGTCGGCGGGCTGAATGAACGCCTGGATCAGGAATGTCTGGAGAACGGCGGAAATTGTGACCGCCACGGCAGTAATGGCGCGGCGGACGATGGTGAGACGGCCGAGCACGAGCACGCGGTCCGTGAGCTGATCGATGGCGTTCGCCACGGAGGCTCCTTTCGAAGGCAGATCTAGTTGTGAGGCATGCCCGCGATTGTAGCATGGAGCGTGCGGGGGCGCTTCAATTCACCCTCTCTCGACAACCAAAACGGGACCAGCAACCCCCACGACCAAAGGGCTAAATTCCAAGTGAGTAGACTTTTTACGATCTGCCGAGCACACCCAAAACAGCCACCTCTGTGACCTGCGGTTTTACAAAGGAAGATATGCATTGTGCTCGGCCTGCGCCAAAAAGTCTACTCACTTAGCCCGAATCGAAGCCAAACGGATCAAAATCGAAACCAAATTGAGCCAGTCCACCGCAAAAAACGTTTGAACCCGTGCTTCTCGCGGCGGATTGACATTACAAAGCGGCCAAAATGTCGGTCAGATTATCGATAACGGCATCGGCTCGCGATTGGTCGAGGTTGACGCCCTCGTGCGGACGCAGTGCCAGGACGCGGGCGCCGGAGCGCTTACCGGCCTCGATGCCCAAAGGCGAGTCCTCGATAACCAGGCACTCGGTAGGCTCCACACCCAGCGCCTCCATGGCACGCAGGTAGATCTCGGGGTCGGGCTTAAACGCACTGCACTCGTGACCGCTGATGGTGTAGTCCAGCACGTCGGCGATACCGGCAATCCCCACCAGCTCGTCGATCAACTCGCGATAGGACGAGCTCGCGATGGCACACTTCACGCCGCGCTCGTGCAGTGCGCGCATCACCGGCTCCGTCTGCTCGTTGAGCAGCTCGGCATACGGAACGGGATGGTCCGGGCTATAGACCTGCTTGTACTCCACGCGCAGGCGCTCGCGCAGCTCAACATCGTCAGGTACCAGCGACTTCCAAATGGCGGGCTCGTTAGACCCCGAAAGATCGGGGATCTCGTCAAAGTGAAAGCCCT
>DBGFLF010000307.1:0-3747 GCA_048528725.1 Collinsella sp. | reverse complement strand
TTGATGATACCGGGGACGGTGATGAGGTCGGTGATGCCCTGAGTGCCCTGGGAAAGGACGCCATCGGCAATCGCGAAGGCCTCGAGCATGGTGGTCTTCTTCTCGGCGATGTCGAGCAGCTTATCGTTAGGGATGACGATCATGGTGTCGACGCAATCGGAGAGGGTCTTAATGCCCTCCTCGGCGCTCTTCTTGCGCTTGCGGCCCTCGAAGGTGAAGGGCTTGGTCACGACGGCGACGGTCAGCGCACCGACCTCGTTCATCGCGATATCGGCAACGATGGGAGCAGCGCCGGTACCGGTGCCACCGCCCTCGCCGCAGGTGATGAACACCATGTCGGCACCAGCGAGCGCCTCGGCAATGTCGTCGCGGGACTCATCGGCAGCCTTGCGGCCAACCTCGGGGTTGGCGCCGGCGCCCAGGCCGCGGGTAAGGTCGGTGCCGATGTGCACCTTGATATCGGCATCAGAGATCGCGAGTGCCTGAGCATCGGTGTTGATGGCAACAAACTCGACGCCGCGGATGCCCTCTTCGATCATTCGATTGACCGCGTTGGTACCGCCGCCGCCGACGCCGACCACCTTAATGACGGCAAGGTAGTTGTTGATCTCTGTCTCGTGCATGTCGGTCCTCCGAACAAAGGTTATAGCCATAGCATGGGTCGACCCCTGCGCACATTAACCTTCAGGTTGAAAGTAAATGCAAAGGTAAACCGTATTATGTTTGCACATTATGAACGTATCAGTCAAATAATTGACCGTGAAAACCAAACAAACCAGATAAACGGCGTGGTATGGCCCCTCAACAAAGCATCAACCAGCGCTACGAGGTCGGAGCGTTCCTAAATGTATAGTTACCCGGAGAGCGCACATTGATATACGTTACGCCCTCTACCTGCGAAAGCAGCTTGGTGACTACGCGCTCCTTCTTGACGATATCGTTCGAATCGCCCAGCGACACCTCAATGCCGTTATTGAGGTTTGCCGAGATGGCTTCGACCGAAGGCGTGGAAATATCCTTGACTTGTCCCAAGAACTCGCTCGAAAAACCACGCACATAATCCAAGCCAGCCTTAACGGCCTTGGAGCTCACTGCCTGGCCGGAAACCGGAGCGACATCCGCCGAGACATCAGTCAACAACACCGCGCCATAGTGCTTAGCGAGCGCCAGCGCGGCATCAATGCCGGTCAGGGTATTTGAGCCCTGCCCCGTCGTGATGACGTTGCCCTGGTCATCCACTTCGACCGACGTCGACAGCGGGGCGATCCAGGTGTCATCATCCCCGATGGCCCAGGCAAGGTCATCGGAGCTGATATAGGCAATTGCAATGACCTTGCGCTCCATCGGCGTAATGATGAGCGTATGTGGGAACTGACGCTGGACATCCACGCCCGAGACCCACGGGTTCTGCTTGAGGTCCTCGGTAATCTGGTCGGGATCGACGTTAAAAAGCGACGTTCCCTCGGGCAAATCGATCAGCTGGATAGCATCGTGCTTCGTCACATGCTCGCTGCCTTGAATCTGAATATCAGTGGCGGTAAACAATCCAGAGTTAATCACCACGATAGCAACGACGACGAGCACGGCCAAGACGGCCAAAACGCCGCCCACGATTTTGCCTTTGCCTGTAACGACAGAAGCGGCGTCTGATGTTTTATTTGCCATCGCCCTAAGTAAAGACAACGGGTTGACGCCTTTTTTACCCGAAGGCTTCTTGGCGGTAGCCGGCACCGATGTCAGCGAGCGCGGTTTCGATGCGCCCAGCGTGCGACTCGGACGCGCCGCCTTAGTTCCTGTCGAGGGCTTAGGAGTTGCCATAGGACGGGCAGGCTTGGCGCCCATAACAGGCTTTGACGTCACCGAGGGACGCGAGGACTTTTTTGCGGCCGGACGATTACCGAGCTGCGAGCCGACAACCGGACGACTGGTCTGTCGAGCATGCCCGACAGGCTTAGAGTGCGCGACGATATTGCGTTGAGGTTTGGCAGGCGCGCCGGAACGCCCTCCGGCGCGGCGGAAGGTGGGTTTCGATGCTCTAGAAGCCGAGGAATTTAACTTCCGGTCTGAGCTCGATGCCATACGCCTCCCTCACCTTTCCGTGCACATGTCTGATAACCGCGGCAACGTCATCGGCCGAGGCAGTTCCGTTATTAACGATAAAATTAGCGTGAACGGGCGAAACCTCCGCGCCGCCAATCGAAAAACCCTTTAATCCACAATCCTCGATAAGCTTGCCCACGCTCGCATCGGGCGGGTTACGAAAGACCGACCCGCAGGATGCGCGACCCATGGGCTGTGTACGCTTGCGCCTCGTCAGGTACCGCTCCATGCGCTCGCGAATGTCGGCCTTGGGCGCCGGTTTAAGCTTGAGCACGCACTCGAGGATGATCTCATTGCGGGGAAGGCTACATTCGCGGTAGCCCCAAGTGATCTCGGACCCCGCATAATGTTTGATACCGGATGCCGGGTCAAACGTTACGACATCCTCAACCAGCGAGCCAATCCACTCGGTCCGTGTGCCGGCATTCATAGATATCGCACCGCCAACCGAACCAGGGATGCCAACGGCAAACTCAAGGCCCGAGAGGCTACGCGACAGGGCATCGTTGACCAGGCGCGCAAACATCACGCCCGCACCGACCGTCAGCGTACAACCGTCATCGGCAACAACCGTGCGCTGAAACTCACGTCCGAGCGAAATGACGGCGCCGCGATAACCGCCATCGGCAACCAGCAGATTGGAGCCCTTGCCGATGATGACCCACGGCACCTGCTCGCGATCGAGCACCGCCACGGCGCGGCGGAGGGCATGATAGCTATGGCACGTCACAAAGAGGTCGGCCTTGCCGCCGATACGATAGCTCGTATGACGCGCAAGGCGCTCGTCCTCGATCACATCCGTGTCGATCATGCCCGAGAGCGCCATGACGGCGTTAAACAGACCCATTAGACTTAAGCGTCTTTCTTGGCAGTCAGATACTCAATGAACTCGGGACCGACGGTCGTAACGTCACCGGCACCCATAGTGAGCAGCAGGTCGCCCTCGCCCACCATCTGCTCGAGCTCCTGATTGAGCTCAAGACGGCTGGAGCAGTACACGACCTCCTTGCCAGGATGCTTGGCGCGCACGGTATCGGCGAGCATCTTAGAGGTGACACCCGGAATGGGCATCTCGCCAGCCGAGAACACATCAATCAGCAGCAGTTTATCGGCATTGGCAAATGCATCGGCAAAGTCGTCGCACAGGGCCTGCAGGCGCGAATAGCGGTGCGGCTGGAACACGACGTCGACGTGCTTGTAGCCCAGCGACGAAGCAGCAGCAAGCGTCGCCTTGATCTCGGTGGGGTGATGGCCGTAATCATCGACCACGGTGATGCCATCGATATCGCCCACGTGGGTAAAGCGACGGCGGACGCCCTCAAAGCTCGAGAGCGCCTTGGCGGCGGCGTCGATGTCAAGGCCCAGGACATGGGCGACGGTGAGCACCGCCGTGGCGTTGAGCATGTTGTGGCGACCGGGATTGCTCTTGATCTCCACAGCGTGCTCAGTGCCGTCCTCAAAGCGAACGATAAAATCGCTCTGGATGCCCTTGACATCCGGGTGCATGCAGACGATGTCGTTGCTCTCGGCAAAGCCGTAGGAAAGCACGTGACGACCCGTCGACTTGGCGAGCTCGACCAGATGCGGGTCCTCACCGCAGACGATAACGGTGCCGTCCTCGCCCACCAGGCTCATGAATTTGGCGAA
>DBGFLF010000306.1:0-7656 GCA_048528725.1 Collinsella sp. | reverse complement strand
GTGGCTGCTCGACGAGGGGGCGCGCGTGGGCGTGGGATATCAGGACGGCCGCCCGTTCCACGGGCCCTGCCACATTCGCGTGAATCTGGCGCTGCCGCTTTCGCGCGTAAAGGAAGCGTGCGACCGCCTGGACCGCTACGTTTTTAATGCACGGTAAGTGAGCACTGCATGCGGGGCCTTCTGCCAAGTCGGCTGGAAGGCCCCGTGTGGTAAGGCATCTGTAACCATTGGGCGCAGACCTGCTGCGGAGGTTTATTTTTCCTGAATCTGCTTGCCGCAAAGATGCTCAATCGAAATCTCGTAGAGTTGGACGCCCTTGATGTCTTTGGCGATTTCCTCCTCGACTTCTTCGGCAGAAGGGTAGTACTTAAGCGCGAGCTGGCGGACTTTGTCCTCGATAAACGCGGGGGTGTCATTCGCCAGGCGACAGCGGCCAAAGACCACGGTGCTCATAACGTAGGGAGCCCAGTCACCGTCCTGGAACCACTCGTTGCCGTAAACGGTAAAGCAGACCTTGTCATCGCGCTTGAGTGCGTCGACCTTGTGGCCGGCCTTGGCGCCATGGAAATAAATCTTGTCGTGCTCGGCGTCAAAGAAGTAGTTGACGGGAATGGCGTACGGGTAGCCATCGTCGCCGTTGACGGCAAAGACGCCGCGCTTGCAGGTAGCGAGCAGTTCGCGCGCTTCTTCGTCGGTGATGGCGCGCTTCTTTCGACGTAAGGGCCTAAACATCGTTGGCTTCCTTTCTGGTCGTGCGTGGTGGTTGAGCACAAACTATAGCGAAACGGATCCGTTTTTCTTGATGCGGGCGAGCATGTTTTTGAGCTTGTTAAAGTCGAGCGGTTTGGACAGATGGGCGTTCATACCGGCGTCGTGTGCCGCCTTGGCGTCCTCGGCAAAGGCATTGGCGGTGAGCGCGATGATGGGGATATCGGCTGCATCGACCTTCTCGCTCAGACGAATCGCGCGGGTCGCCTCGTAACCATCCATTCCCGGCATCATGATGTCCATCAGAATCGCATCGAAGCTGCCGGCGGGACGGCCAACGTATAGGTCGACCACTTCGTTGCCATCGGCGGCGCGAGTTACGACAATGCCTTCGCTTTCGAGCAGCGCCTGGGCAATCTCGGCATTGAGCTCGTTATCTTCTGCCAAAAGAACGTTCATGCCGGCAAGCGAGCAGCTGTCTGCTTGCTCGTCCGCGCGTTCTCTTGCCTGAGGGTCTTTGTCGATATCGAGCGGAATCTGGACGTTGAACGTACTCCCCACGCCAACCTCACTCGAAATCTCAATCGTGCCGCCCATCAGTTCAATAAGCGACTTGACGATTGGCATGCCCATGCCGGTTCCTTGGAACTTGCTGCGCGCATCGTCACCTTCTTGGGCAAACGGCTCATAGATATGCTTTAAAAACTTGGGAGTCATACCAATGCCGGTGTCCGAAACGCTAAAGCAAAAGAGAGCGCGCCCGTTATCGAGTGGCTTGGTCTTTGAGCTAAAGGTGACGGAGCCGCCGTGCTTGTTGTACTTAATGCTGTTGTCTAACAGGTTGATTATGATCTGTCGGATATGGGTGGGACTGCCGATTATGTATGGCCCCGTGGCGTACGGCAGACTATTGTCCTGCATTGTGATGCCGTTACTGGACGCGCGGAGCTTGCACAGCACCAGTGTATCGTCACAGAGCTCTTTGAGGTTAAAAGGCGTATGCTCCAGTGTTAGCTTGCGGTCTTCGATTTTGCCCATCTCGAGGATGTCGTTGATCAGCGAGAGCAGGTGATTGGCGGCAACGCGCGCCTTGGCACGGCTCTCGCGGGCGACCTGGATATCGCCTTCCTTCAATTCCTCGATCTCGATAAGGCCCAGGATGCCGTTGAGCGGCGTACGGATGTCGTGGCTCATGCGCGTGAGGAATGCTGTCTTAGCGGCGTTGGCGGCATCGGCTTTTTTGCGCTCGGTTCGAGCGCGCACGAGTGCCCAGATGAGCAGGACGATGCCGACCGACAACATACCGATGAGGGCAGCTGCAACGGCGGCACGGTTGCGATAAAGGAATTGAAGCGTGTTGGATTCCTGGGCCGTGTACGACGTGGAGGAGTAATTGCTTGCGGAGAGCGATTCTCCGGCATTGATGATGCCCTTGTTGATGATTCCCAGCAGCTCGGGCCTTCCGCGCGAAATCCAGCACGAGAGCTCACAGGTGTCAGGGAGCTCGACCGTCTCGTAGCCTTCGAGATCATGACGATCGCCGATGGTTTTTATGCGTGAGCTGGGAGCGACGATGCAGTGCGCCGTTCCCTTCCTGAGGGCGTCGAACGCTTCATCGTCGGATTGGTATTCGGTCACGGTCGCTGTGGGGAACAGACTTTCAAGTACATTTTGGTTGACAAACGATGATTTGGTGCAGGCGATGTTCTGAAGGTCTTTGTTCAGATTGCCGTCGGTGTGGATGGCGGTGAGGGACACGGTCCCCAACGATACCGACTGCACAACGCCTGATTGCTCGGCAAACCAGTAATCTCGGTATACCGGCAGCGCAACGTCTATGCTTCCCTTTGACATCATCTTGTAGCTATCAAAGGGGACGGTTTTGACCGTAATGCCAAATTTATCGTGCAGCGTCGTCGCAAGCGATGCGAGCGAGCCTTCCATTTCGCCGTTTTCGTCTTCGTTGCAGTAGGGGAGTTTGCCCGTAATGTAGCCGAGCGTGATGGTGTTGCCATTTGCTTTGAGCCAGGAACGTTCGGGGCCGTTGAGCGATGATGAACCGCTGTTTTGGGCCGAGTAGTTAGATTTGACTTCGTCGATATAGCGTGGGTTGACGCGGGCGATTGCCGTCATGGCAGCATTGATGTCGTTCATCAGGTCGGGGCGGCTTTTGGGAACGGCAAAGTAGTAGTCGCTCGAACCAATGTAGAACATGGGGGAGGCACTGGGCGACGAGATCGTGTCATTCATGATGACGGCATCGACCTCGTTGTTTGCGAGCGCGTCAAAGAGAACGGAGTCTCCGTCATACTCCCTGTATGTGCAGGCGATTCCTTCGTTGGTGAGCCACTGCTGGCCAACGAAGGTTTGCATAACGCCGGGGTTGTAGCCGATGGTAAGGCCCTGGAGCGCTTGGGGGTCACCCTTGGCCAGATCGTCGCGATCGGGCCTGGCGTAGATGTAGTAGCGTTCGGTGCCCTCGGGGTTTGAGGAAAAGAGCAACTTTTGGGCGCGTTCCTCGGAGTAGGAGATGTTGGGCATGAGGTCGATCTCGCCCGCCTCGAGCATGTCCATAAGCTCGGTGAAGGTGCCGGTGACGTATTCGTACCGCCAGCCGGGCGTGTAGTACGACAGGGTCTGGAGGTACTCGTAGCCCCATCCCGAGAGACGCTCGCCAGGAGTGCCGTCCTGGAAGCCCTCGTTGTTGACGAGCCAGCCGACGCGGACCGTCTTGACTTGCTGATCGGAGTCGACGGCAAAGGCGGGGGCGGGCGCGACGGCGCTCAGTACGGTGAGCGCGGTAAGCGCAACGACCAGAGCGCGACATATAACTGAACGAAGGACAGTGGCAGCTCTCACATGCAATCCTAACGAATCGAGACATTACCGCATAAGAATACCAGCTCCGCCTGCCCAGTCGGCAGCAGCACCGCTAGACGGTTCCGCCCGGCAGTTGGGGTCAGTCCCTTTCTGCCGGCACAAAAGGAACGTTCCTAACTGCCGGTTGTGGGACAATACCGGGCGAGTGTGATTGGGCGTCTGGGAAAAGGGGTCGCGATGAACAAGTTGAGGACGCTTGCCGACGTGTTACGCCAGGCTGGTTTTGCGCGCATCACGGGCCTGTTTCTCGTCTTCTATCTGCTGTGCTCAACGGCTGTCTGGCTGTCCGAGCCCACGACCCTCACGTTTGGCGACGGGCTCTGGTTTAGCTTTGAGACCGTCTCGACCATCGGCTTTGGTGATATCCCGGCGGAGACGCCGGTCGCCCGCGCCATTACCGTCATCCTGAGCGTTATCAGCATCTTCTACATCGCTATGCTCACAGGCGTGGCAGTGAACTACTGCAATACGCTCATCAAGCTGCGCCAAAAGGACACCATGGCGCGCTTTATGGACGATCTTGAGCATTTAGAGGAGCTCGATCGTGACGAGCTCGCCGACCTGTCGCGCCGTGTGCGCGAATATCGCCGACGCCAACGCTAGAACGGGCGCCGCGCGTCACGACGAGGGGGACTGAATATGAATATCACGGTATACCTGGGCGCCAGCGTTGGTGACGACCCAGCATTTCTGCCTGCGGTGCAAGAGCTGGGCAACTGGATTGGCGCCAACGGGCACGCGCTGGTATACGGCGGGTCCAAATCGGGCCTGATGGGCGCGCTCGCCGATAGCGTGCTCGAGGCAGGCGGACACGTGACGGGTGTTGAGCCGAGCTTTTTTATCGAGGCCGAGTTTCAACATGACGGTATCGACGACCTTATCGTGACGAGCGATATGGCAGAGCGTAAAGCAAAGATGATTGAGCTCGGTGACGCGTTCGTTGCCTTCCCGGGTGGCACGGGCACGCTCGAGGAGATTGCCGAGGTCATGTCCGCCGTGTCGTTGGGGCATCTCGATGCGCCGTGCATCCTGTACAACCTCGGGGGCTACTACAACGACCTCAAGGCGTTGCTCGAGCACATGATTGATAAGGGACTTTCGAGCCCGCAGCGCCAGCAAGGCATTTACTTTGCCGAGGATCTGCGCGAAATCGCATCAATTATCAACGGATAAGCCTTGAGCCTGTCCCGCCGTGGTCCCCGGTGGCTCCGTTTGCAGCGCAGACGGTTGGCTTGCCTGGGCCACGCTCGCTCTACAATAAAACGTATCTATGTCGACTTTGACCGCGGGAGGACCCGATGGATAACCTTGCCAAACCCACGAACCGCGCGCTGTTTTTAGTTAGTGTTGCCGTGACCGGTGCGTTCGCGGGCGCCGCAGTCTGGCTGTTCTTTTTTGCGATGGAGCACGGCATTGATTATTTGTGGACCGAGGTCCCGCATATGCTGGGTGTCTCTTCGCCCGAGCTCGCCAGCGGCCCGTTTGGCTTTCTGCCGTACCCGTTTTTTGTCTGCCTGCTGGGCGGCCTGTTAATCGGTCTGTACGAAAAGATGACAGGCACCAAGACCGATGACCTCAATCAGGTGATGGCTAAGGTCAAGCAAGACGGGCGCTACCCGTACGACAACCTGGGCCAGCTTTCGCTTGCGGCATTGCTGCCGCTGCTGTTTGGCGGAAGTATTGGACCGGAGGCCGGCCTGACCGGCGTTATCGCGGGTCTGTGCAGCTGGGTTGGCGACCGCATGCGCCGCTTTGGCGCCGAGTTTAGGGAGCTCACGCTGTTGGGCACCCAGGCCGCGCTGACGGCGCTCTTTACCGCGCCCGTCTTTGGCTTTGTGGCACCGCTCGCCGGTAGCGCCGACGGCGACGAGGGCTCTGCGTCCGACGAGATCACGATCAAGCTGCCCAAGGCGCAAAAGACGGTGGTCTACGGCATTGCGATTGCCGGCGGCCTGGGCACCTACCTGCTGCTCGGCCAGCTCATGGGCGGCGGCATGGGCATGCCCAGGTTCGAGTCCGCCGAGGTGGGCAACCTGGAGATTACCTGGCTCATCCCTCTGTCGCTGATCGGAACAATCTGCGGCTGGCTGTACTTTGTCTCCGAACACGCGAGCGAGGCACTGTCGCACGCGATAGGGGAGCGCCCTGTCGTCAAAGCCATGTTGGCCGGTCTGGCGCTCGCCATCTGCGGCACGGTCCTGCCCTACACCATGTTTGCCGGCGAGACGCAGGCCGATGTGCTCATAGAAACCTACCTGACCATTCCCGCTGGCGTGCTCATCGCAACTGGTCTTGTTAAAGCCATGCTGACGCCCGCTCTTATCAACATGGGATGGCGCGGCGGCCACTTCTTCCCCGTTATCTTTTCGGGCGTGAGCCTGGGCTACGGCCTTGCCATCCTCACCGGCGCCGATCCGGTCTTTTGCGTCGCCGTCTGCACGGCATCGACGATGGGTGCGGTCATGCGTCAGCCGGTCATGGTCGTGGGCCTGCTGCTCATGTGCTTCCCACTCAAGGGTATCGTCTGCATGATCATCGCCGCCGTTATCGCCGCCGGCATTCCGCTGCCCAAGCCGCTGCGCAAGTAGTACGGTTTTCACGATTCAATTCCAGGGGTGCGAGATGATTCTGTACTTTAGCGCGACGGGGAACAGCGATCATGTGGCGCGTCGCATTGCAGCGGCGACAGACGACAAAGTTATGTCGATCGAGTGTTTTGATGCCGAGGCCCTTCACCTTGCTGTGACGGAAGGTCCCTGCCAGCTGGGGTTTGTCGCCCCGGTGTATACCTGTGGCTTGCCGACGCCGATGATCGAGTTTTTAAAGACTGCCGACCTGTCGATTGCTGCCGGCGCAAAGGGCGGCGAGCGCCCGTATACGTTCTATGTCTCGACATATGGTTCGACGACCGGGCAATCGGGCAAGTTTGCCCGCGATCTGCTACACGAGAGTGGGCTCGAGTTGGATGCAGCGATGAGCGTCAAGATGCCCGATACCTGGACGCCTGTTTTCGACCTGTCTGACCCTCAAAAGGTTGAGGGTATCAATAGAGCTGCCGAGGCGCAGATTGATGCCGTGATCGAGGCGGTGCGGGCACGCCGCACGGGCAACATGATGCGCCATCGCGTGCCTCTGTTTGCATCGTGCGCGTATCACGCAATTGGGCTGCCGCGCATGCAACAGACGAGCAAGTTTGCCGTCGATGCCGATCGCTGCATCGGCTGCGGCCTGTGTGCCAAGCGCTGCCCCATGGCGGCGATTGAGATGCGCGACGGCCTTCCCGTCTGGACAAAGCCGGAGTGCGCAGCCTGCCTTCGTTGCCTGCATTGTTGTCCCAAATTTGCCATCTCGCACGGTAAGCGCACGGCATCCCACGGTCAGTACAGGCATCCCAAGCCAGGTGTGAGGATGTAGCGGCTGCTGGCCGCGCTACTTCCAAACTGCGAGCGCGGCGGTGCCCAGTACGATGAGGGCGAGACCGATGACGCTGTGTCGTGAGAGTTTTTCGTTGAATGTCAGGCGCGCAAATAGTACTGATACGACAATCGATAGTTTGTCGATCTGCACCACGACGCTCACCTGGCCTGTGGCGATGGCGTAGTAATAGAGCAGCCACGATGCTCCGGTCGCGATGCCCGATGTTGCGAGAAATGTGAGTTCGCGCCGGTCAGCGTGCGCGACCTGATCCAGTTTTCCCTTGGCTGCCACGATCGCCCATGCCATAACCAGTACCACGCAGGTGCGGATTGCCGTGGCCAGGTTTGACTCGACGCCTTCGATGCCAACCTTGGCAAGGATGGACGTGAGCGCCGCGAACACGGCAGCGCCGAGGGCGTAAGCGAGCCAGGTCCGGTCTTGCTGCTGCTCGGGTCCGGCAGACTGCTTCTTCTCGATCATTAAAAACGTGCCGAGGGTGATGACAGCGGTTCCCACGAGCTTAACCGCAAGGTTGCTCGTCTCGCCAAAAAGCACGATGGCGATCAGTGCGGCGAGTACGGTGCTCATCTTGTCGACCGGTACGACCTTATTGACGTCTCCGATGCCCAGCGCCTTAAAGTAACAGATCCA
>DBGFLF010000305.1:0-5667 GCA_048528725.1 Collinsella sp. | reverse complement strand
GAAGGAGTAACATCGGGACTTGCAGCGACGGACCTCAGGACGCTCTTACACCACGTCTGCGCGCGCGACCTGGCTGCACCCTAGTTTTCATCAAAACGAGCAAATACGCGTGCTTCACATAGTCGGCAGGTTGGCCCACCTACATTTTTCGAGTTGTTCGGCCAGCTGAACCACTAGTCAAGGCCCCTTGAACCGCAATCGAAGCTATAGTCGCCTTAATTTCGCATCCAAGCCCCAGAAATCTACCTGAATCAATTCGAATAGGACGTTGCGATCGCACCATTTGTATAGGAGAAGGCCGAATAACTCAAATTATGTTGGTGAGGCATCTGAGCGGTCGGTAAAAACGCTTAGAAGCTACGAATCCGCAACTAAAGTTCATCAAAATAGGGGCAGCCGGCAGAAACCTCCCCAGCCAAAGCTGCTCCCTCAATACGACAGCTCAAAACCCACCGTTCGCAGAAGATAAGCCGCGCCCCAATACCGTTGCCCGAAGTTTCGGACGTATGTGGCGTCCGCTATGCCATCATGCGCGTATGGGAATCGTTCTGTCACATACCACGGCACGCGCTGTATACCAAACAGCCAACTCGCTCGCAAGCTACGCGACCGGTCCCACACCTATGGAAAAGATCAGGGTGTCTACGCCGACCACGTCCGACCTGGAAGCGGCACGAGCATGGCTCAACAGAAAGAATGTCGATTCTGAACGCGTCCATGTGCTGACGTTTTCCAATAATGCCAAAAGGCACCGCAAGGGCTGCATCTGCCACTGCACGCGCTATACGTTTGATGCAGAAAGCTACTTAGAACTCGAGCCGAACGTCTACATCGTCGATATCAAGCTGTGCGCGTTAGAAGCAACAGCCGACCTCAACCTTTCGGAGCTCGTTGAGTATTACTTTGAAATCTGCGGCTCCTACGCGCTTGGAACGTCCGACGAAACTCAATATCGCGAGCGCCCAGCCCTAACCAGCGTTGAAGAGCTCAGAGCCTTCTTTTCAGAGGCATCGGGGTATCGTGGATCTAATAAAGCGCTTAAGGCACTTTCTTATGTACGCGAAGGCTGTCGCTCCCCACTCGAAACGGCGTTTGTCATGATGCTGACAATGCCCAAGTCAATGGGTGGCTTAGCCATACGCGCTATCAAAACGGATTATCCGATCCCAGTCCCCAAAAGATACGCCGCCCTAACGCGACGGACGGTTTTCTACCTCGACGCGCTGCTCGAAAATTCGATGACCGATATCGAATACAACGGCTTTTACCACGACGAGCCCGAGCAGCAATCAATTGACGAGGAGCGCCGAAACACGCTGCGAAACATGGGATATGCCGTTATCACAGTTAGTCGTCATTCATTTTTCAAGCAGTCCGCTTTTAGGCGGGTCATGGAAGCGATTCGCATTCGCGAGAAGATCTGGCCCGGTCGACTCCCGGATAACTTCGCCATCCTGCAAGAAAATCTTCGTCAATTTGTCTTGCGGCGCTACTTCGAATACGGTCGCCGCGTCCTGGAGACACTCAAAGAAGAAGAGGCCGCCAAGCGCGAAATTGCAAGCCAATATCCGCAAGCTGATGACCCGATCATCAACGATGTGCCCGAACCCGACGACATGCAACATGTCGGGGCCCTTGCTGAGGAAATCAATGGGCCTTGGGAATGCGACATGTTCGCAAAAATCGATGAAAACCGCACGGAAGACGACACGATTATTGATCTAATTGAGAATTCGCTCTTCTAAAGGCGATCTCTGCGGATGTCCACCTACATTTTTCGACTTATTCGGCCACCGATGTACCAGATTGGCTGAAGCAATGCTCGATATAACTTTAGATAAAACTGATTCTGCAGGAACTCCCGTAGAGGAAGAACTGATTCTCGCGGTATTTAACACGATAAAGTACAAATATGAACAGTTCTAATGCTTCTCAAGGTGGCTTTCTTAGCATGCTGGCCGAACATCTCGAAATATGTTGGCGAACATTGCGTCGATGTCTCCCAACCCACAGAAAATCGCAGAGGCGGCAAGCAGTCATCGAAATTAACGCAAATTGTATTGACATATGAACATGCGCTCATATAATTGGAAATTAGTTATATGAGCGCATGTTCATATGAAAGGATATTGCAATGAGCATCCGCGTTGATGAAACGAAACCCGACATCGAGGCCACCGAACCCGCGATCCCCACCACCTGCTCGCCCGAGGACCTTCCCGACGAGGAGCTTCTCTACGACCTCGCCGACCTGTTCAAGGTCTTCAGCGACACCACGCGCATCAAGATCCTCTATGCCCTCATGGGCCGCGAGCTCTGCGTGGCAGACATCGCCGAAGCGACCGAAACCTCGCAGTCCGCGGTGTCGCACCAGCTGCGCACACTCAAGCAGTCGCACCTGGTTAAATTCCGGCGCGACGGGCGCAATATCCTATACTCGCTCGCCGACGACCACGTCTACACCATGCTCAACCAGGGCATGAGCCATATCTGCGAATAGCAACCAACCACGGTACCAGCGCGGCCTGCACCCAAGCCGCAAATACGGGGAAAGGAATCCACCATGAAAAAGCAGTTCAAGCTCGACGAGATCGACTGCGCCAACTGCGCGCGTGAGCTTCAGGACGAGCTGGCCAAGCTCGAGGGCGTCAAATCCGTGTCCGTCAACTTTATGACCCAGAAGCTGACGCTCGAGGCCGATGACGCCGAGTTCGACGAGATCCTTGACCGCGTTGTGGAGTTTACGGCCGACGCCGAGCCGGACTGCGAGATCATTCTCTAGCCCAGGTTTACGCCAACCCGCAAGGCCGCGCTTGCCGCGGCCTTTGCTCGCGAAATTATATGAGCGAGTGTTCATACATTCAAATGGAAGGATACGAGTCATGGCCACCGCCGACCCCAAGAAGAAAAAGAAGAAGCGCAAGAAAAAAGAGTCACTCGAGCATAAGCGCAACCGCATCCTGGTAGCGCTGGGCATTTTTGCCGTGGTGTACGCCCTCGATGAGCTCGGCACCCTCACTGCCGCATTCGGCACCCCGGGCGACATCTACGCCAGCTTCGCACTGTTCCTCGTGCCGTTTTTGATTGCCGGCTACGACGTGCTCCAAAAGGCATACAACAACATCCGCCGCGGCAAGGCGTTCGACGAGAGCTTCCTCATGGCCGTCGCGACCATCGGCGCGTTTGCCATGGTGCTCTTCCCCGACACCGATCCGCACATGGCCGAAGGCGCCGCCGTCATGCTGTTCTACCAGGTCGGCGAGCTGTTCCAGGCATACGCCGTGGGCAAGAGCCGTAAATCGATCAGCGCCATGATGGACATCGCACCCGACTATGCCAACGTCGAGCAGCCCGACGGCACGCTCGAACAGGTCTTTCCCGATGACATCGCCGTGGGCACCGTCATCGTCGTCAAGCCCGGCGAGCGCGTGCCTATCGACGGCGTCATCGTCGAAGGCGAGACACAGCTCGATACCGCCGCGCTCACGGGCGAGTCAGTCCCCCGCCCCGCCAAGTCCGGCGACGATATCATCAGCGGTTGCATCAACATGACGGGCCTCATCCACGTGCGCACCACCAAGCCCTTTGGCGAGTCCACCGTCGCGCGCGTCCTGGAACTCGTGGAGAATGCCAGCGAAAAGAAGGCACGCACCGAGAACTTCATCACGCGCTTCGCCCGCGTCTACACGCCCGCCGTCACCGGCGCTGCCGCGGTACTCGCGCTCGGCGGCGGCTTGGTCACCGGCGTCTGGTCCGACTGGATCCTGCGCGGCCTGACCTTCCTGGTCGTCAGCTGCCCGTGCGCGCTCGTGATTAGCGTCCCGCTCAGCTTCTTTGGCGGCATTGGCGGCGCATCCAAGCTGGGCGTCCTCATCAAGGGTTCTAACTACCTCGAGACGCTCGCCGATGTGGACACCGTCGTCTTTGACAAGACCGGCACGCTCACCAACGGCACGTTCTCGGTGGTCGCGGTGCACCCCGAGGCTGGCTATACCGAGCAGTCGTTGCTCGAGGTCGCAGCCCTTGCGGAGTCGTTCTCCGATCACCCCATCGCGCAGTCCGTGCGTGTCGCCTACCAGGGCGAGCTTGACCCCACGCGCGTAACGGATTCCACTAATGACGCGGGCCACGGCGTGACGGCGACCATCGACGGCAAGCATGTCGTCGTCGGCAACGCCAAGATGCTCGCCGCGGCCGGCGTTGAAGCACCGGACTGTGATGTTGTCGGCACGATCCTCCATGTGCTCGTTGACGGCGTGTACGCCGGCCACATCGTGATTGCAGACACCGTTAAGGCCGATGCCGAGCAGACGGTCCGTGACCTGCACGCCGCCGGCATCAAGCGCACCGTTATGCTCACGGGCGACCGCGAGGACGTTGCAGCGTCTGTGGCCAAGCAGCTCGGCCTCGACGAGTTCCACGCGCAGCTGCTGCCGGGCGATAAGGTCGAGCGTGTTGAGGCGTTGCTCGCGGGCGAAAGCGACAAGGGCAAGCTCGCTTTTGTCGGCGACGGTATCAACGACGCACCCGTGCTTACCCGCGCAGACGTTGGCATCGCCATGGCCGCTATGGGCTCGGACGCCGCAATTGAGGCGGCGGACGTCGTGCTCATGGATGACAAGCCGTCCAACATCTCCCGCGCGATCCGCGTGGCGCGCAAGACCATGTCGATTGTTTGGCAGAACATCATCTTTGCGCTGGGCATTAAGTTGCTGATTCTGGTGCTTGCGGCACTGGGCATCGCCAACATGTGGCTTGCCGTGTTCGGCGACGTAGGCGTGGCGATTATCGCCATCCTGAACGCCATGCGCGCGATGGGTGTCAAGAGCCTGTAGCGTCCGTAGTCCCTCCGGCCGGGGTCGGGCTTGGTTTTGAAAACGTCCTCGACCAATGAAGTGCCCCCGTTCTGCTCCTACGGAGCTACGAACGGGGGCACTTCTGGTCTGCGGAATGTTTTCAAAACCAAGCCCGACCCCGGCCTGCGGTGACGTTGCTGGCGGTTCTTGGGCATCGCTTGCTGGCGGGGTTCCTTGTCTGAATTGAACTTAGTTGGTGGGGCTACTGGTCCCGGTCGCTGGCTCGCGCTTTGCGCGAACTCCGCGCTACTGGGGATCAATTAGGCTTCCGTTGCTGGGCCCGCCACATCTTCCCGCCCCAGCATCGACCTCAGCTTCTCAAAGCTCTCCTCACTCAAGCAATGCTCCATGTGGCAACCCTCTTGCGAGGCAACATCGGGCGCTACACCTGCATCCTCTAGCAGCCCCACAAAAAAGCAATGGCGCTCCCACATTTGACGGGCAACCTCAAGACCGCGTTCCGTCAGATGCACATCGCGTTTGCCCATCTCCACGTAGCCGGTGCTCTCCAAGGCCGCCATGGCTTTAGAGACGCTTGCTTTGGTTACGCCCAGGTATTCGGCAACGTCAATTGATCGAACGATGCCTTGGCGCTCCGAGAGCACATAAATAGATTCGAGATAGTCTTCTCCGGATTCACGTAGGGCCATGGGCCGCCTTTCGCGATGATTGCTAGTTAGCCTTTGGATACTTTCCACGGCTAACTTTACCGCAAAAGTTGCCCATGTCTTACTACTTTGCCTAAAAGTTAGCCGTGTTTCACAAAACGTGCGGGACGAAAACAAAATGGGGACGCCCCGCAAGGAGTGTC
>DBGFLF010000304.1:0-2685 GCA_048528725.1 Collinsella sp. | reverse complement strand
CTATAAGCACACCATTCAAACAGTGGCTTCCTCGAGAACAGAGGAGTCCCTGCCATCTCAATCAAGCGTGCCTTCATGGAGTCAGGTATGTCCATCTTGTGCACACAGTCGCAGAAGTTGTATTCCCTTGGCTCATCGAGCTTGAACGGATTAAGCACACAAGAGTTGAGATAGCGAAGCTCTTCAGAAGAAACCTTGTCCTTCGCGCTGTGCTTGCTCTGTGTTGGCGAGTACTCTAGGCCGCGTTCATGCGGTTCGATGTGACAGAGGACAGGTTCGGTCCATTCGTTCTGATATATTGCTGCAACGCCTCGCTGAAGATTTGCAAGCTCTTGGATTTGGCTCTCGTTAAGATTTGCCGCCTTGCTGACAAGCATCCTGTCGCCTTCGTCAGGCAGTTTCCAGGATAAGTCGATGCGATGATTCTGCCTCAAGCCCAGCGGGTTGTTAAGACGCGGTCATTTTGGCGCTTACATCTCACTTTTTGCAGACGTAGAATACGGGTATTGGAATCATAGGAGGGTTCTCATGCCAAATATCGGTAAGGACGACCATCCGAAGCTGTGGTCGCTTATTTTCGTGCTTATCATCGCGCTGACCTTCTGTTGCTTCGTCATGGGCCAAGGACTCAACAGTGGAACCAGCGTCTTCCTGGCAGGCCAAGGTTACGGTGCGAGCCTTGCCGGCGTACTTGCACTCGTCTTCTCCATTGCCGCCGCGTTAGCACGACTGTTCGTCGGCCCTGTTATCGACAACGGCAAGTGCTCACTCGTTATCATCGCCGGCATCGCTATCCTCATAGCAGGAACAGCACTGTCCGCTGTCGTTCAGGGCATCCCCTCTTCACAATCAGCCGTTTGCTGCAAGGCGTGGGCTTTGGCGCAGCAACAACAGCAGCCTCGACCGCCGCAGCAAGCGTCTTACCGCAAGAACGGCTCGGCGAAGGCATTGGATACCACGGCCTCGGACAGGCTATCGCCATGAGCATCGGCCCAGCCTTCGCACTTTACCTAGTAGGAACCGATCCCTCAACGAACCTCTATGTCGGCCTTGCCCTGGTTGGGTTTGCAGGGCTTGTAATCGCCCTCAACGCACGCTATGAAAGTAAATGGCAAACTCTGCCAAGCTCCAGCGCATACCGAATCAAAATGGAAACCCGGCTCGAACTCGACTCAAAAGACGGGCAGGCACCCAGCTCCACCACAGTAACTACATCCGAAACAATTAACAGTGAAAAGTATCCTGAAGGCGACCAGGTGTCCAAGAGAACCCTGCGTGACTCATTCAACATCTTCGAGCCGCGCGCATTGCCTGGCGCCATCCCACAGATGATCATGTGCCCCACTTTTGGCTTTGGCGTCTTCTTTGCCGGTCTGTACGGTACTACTCTCGGCTATACCCACGCCGGTCTCTTCTACACCATCAGCGCGGTAAGCATGATTATCATTCGCATGATTTCAAAGCATTTCATGGACACCGTACCTGCAATCAAAACAATGACCGGAGCCGTCGCGTGCGGCATCCTCTGCTGCCTTATGCTACTTGCCGCACCGTACGGGGAACCTGTCTTCCTGGCGTCCGGAATCTTCTATGGTCTCGCCACTGGCATAAGCCTGCCACTTAATCAAAGCGTAGCGGTAAAGAACACCCCGCCAGAGCGCTGGGGCGCCGCAAACGCCCTGTTCCTGCTCGCCAATGACATCGGCATTGGCTTCGCAAGCGTAATCTGGGGCGTTATCAATGACTCATTCGGGTTCCAGACAAGCATCGTCTGCGTCATTGTCTGCCTTATCGCAAGCTACGCATCCGCCTGGATCGTCTACCCCGCCCGCGACAAGCGGTGGAGGCATTAGAGCGTAAGCGTCAAAATGACCGCGTAGCAGGAAACGTCCAGGGCCATTCCGGCATACGGATGGAAAAGTCCTGGACGTTTCCATCTTTGCGTTGCGGTATGCCTTAGGCCGCTATGTCGCTACAGGCCCTCCTCGGCGTTGTTCGCCATCTCGTCGTCGAACGCATCGGGGTCGATGTTAATTATGAAGTCGTCAGGCATCTCTTTGGCCTTCTCGGCAGCGGCTGGGTCGAGCTTGCAGGACTCAGGCACCCTATCCGACCATGGCAGGAACGAGTCCACAACCTCATCGGTGAGCTCGCCGGCGTTGGGCATCTCGGTCAGCAGCCACTCGACGTAAAGCCTGGGATTGAGCCCGTTGGCCTTGGCCGTGGTGGTGACGCTGTATATCGCCGCAGACGCCCGCGCGCCGCGTGGCGCATCGCTGAAGAGCCAGTTCTTGCGCCCTACGACGAAGATTCGCTGGGCCTGCTCGGCGACGTTGTTCGAGAGCTCCAGGTGCCCGTCTTCGAGCACGTTCATGACGTAGGGCCAGAACTCCACGGCGTACTGCAGCGCACGGTGCAGCGCCAGCTTCGGCGAGGCTAGGGGAAGCTGGCCCGCGCCCATCCCCCCGAAGTCCTCCATGAGCGGGCGGAGCTCCGCGTCGCGGGCGGCCTTCCTGGCACCCGGCTCCATGTCGTCGAACTTGGAGTCGACCTTGAAACATGGCGTCTGTTTGTGTTCAATTAGTTGTTGCGGGTTTAGTCACGATGATTTTTCGGGTTTAGGCAGAGCATGCCGACCACGGAATGGTCTTAACTGGATGGTGCTTGTATCTCCGCCAGAAAGGA
>DBGFLF010000303.1:0-12060 GCA_048528725.1 Collinsella sp. | reverse complement strand
GGCAGCCATCATCTATATTTTCCCGGCAATCGTCGACAAACCCGAAAAACTCATTCCCCTGCTCGATATCATCTCGGTCGGCATCTACGCTGCCACCGGCGCGGACAAGGCTCTGGTCTACGGATTTGCACCGGCGGTTTGCATCATGATGGGCTTTTTCACCGCAGTGGGCGGCGGCATGCTGCGCGACGGCTTTATGGGCGTGGTGCCAGGCATTTTCCAGCGCACCAACTTCTACGCCATCGCGGCCATCGCCGGATCGGCAAGTTACGTGTGCCTTGTCATGAGCGGCCTTGTCACCAACGTTACCGCGCTCATCGTGTGCGTCGCGGTGACCATGGGACTGCGCTGGCTTTCGCTGCGCTTTGACATCAAAAGCCCTACCGAGGAAGACATCGCCCGCTTTTTGCATCGTAAAAAGTAGTTGGCGTGGCCTTTTACCTCGAAATGCAACCGAGAGGTTCTTTTAGAGCGCCCACGCGTTGGGTACCCTGTTAGGTATATGTCGAGCACCTAACGAAGGATTCACTATGCCTTGCAATCAAATCCCACCGACGCGCCGTCACAAAGCACGGAGTCATCTCTTTGTCGCCCTCGCCCTTATCGCGCTGGCACTTGCCGCCCTTCCCGCCGCAGCTTTTGCCGGCACGGATACCGCAGGCAATGTTCTTGCGACCGACAACGACTCCAATCCGTCCGGTGTTGAGGGCGACCTGTATTGGGCCGGTCAGAACCTCAACCTCGATGACGCCTCCATCGACCGCGACATTATCGCCGCCGGCGATTCGCTTTCGATTCGCGACTGCACGGTGGGCGGTGCCGTTCGCTTGGCTGCACGCACCATCGATATCGCCCAGACCACGGTTGCTGGCAGCGTAACCGTCGCGGGACAGCATGTCGTCCTCAACACCGATAGCACCGCCAGCTGCTTCTACGCAGCGGGCGAGACGGTTGCCCTGCGCGGCTCCGTCAAGTCGGCAGCGCTCGCAGGCGACACGGTGACCATCGATGGCACGGTCGATGGCGATGTTGAGGTTTGGGCCGACAAGCTCATCCTGGGCAAGAACGCCCGTATCTCCGGCACCGTGAACGCGCATGTTTCCGAGGATCCCGAGCGCGCCTCGGGAGCCGAGGTCGGCGCACTCAAGATCGACCGCACCGAGAACGAGGACACCTCCACCGTCAACGATGTCATCGGCGGCATCGTCGCCGGGGCGCTTTCCACCTGCTTTGTCGCTTTGCTGCTCGAGCTCGTCTTTCCGCGTGCAACCGCCAGCGCCACCGGAATGCTCCACCAGCGCCCCACGCCGCTGTGGGTGAGTGGTCTTCTGGGCACGGTAGCCATCGTCCCCGCCGTCCTGCTGTTGATTATCTCTATTGCCGGCCTGTCGCTTGCCGGAGCCCTCATGTGCGGCGTTATCGGTATCGCGCTCGTCTCTGCGGCCTTCGCGGGTTGTGCCATCGCGCGTATGGTCGGACACAGCCAGAACCGCTACGTCATGGCAGCCGTCGGCGGCATAATCGCGGGCGTGCTCACGGCAATCCCTCTCGTAGGCAACTTCATCAGCGGCGTAGCCTTCGTCTTCACGCTCGGCTACATCATCCAGATCATCTGGCGCAACGCCCACCTCAAACCGCAGCAGCCGGCCAACACGCCAGGACTTCCCACCGCTTAAGCTGGCAAAACCAACACAAAGGGGCTAGGCACCTTTGTGTTGGTGCAAAGGGGTCAGGTTTCTTTGCACCAACAAACGAAGCGGGGCACCCGATCACATCGACCGGGTGCCCCGCTTTTTCATTTCTCGCGTTGACTGTCGAGACGAACAGTTATTCCTCAGAACCCTCGTCGCGCTTACGACTACGAATAAGATGCGCCACGCCAATGCACAGCACCGCGCCACCAGCGATCCAAGTGAAGGTCACGCCGTTGAGACCGGTGAGGGGGAGGTTGGAGCCCTTCTTGTCGACAATGGTGAAGCTGAGCTTACCAGTAGAAACGGCAGCAGAACCAGTCTTAACGACATCCTTATCAGCAGTGATATTGGCGAGATCCTTATCGGGAATCACTTCAGAACCATCCTGCTTTAGAGCTCCACGCGCAATGGTAAACGTGACACCCTTGGATGCAGAGTTGTTGTAACCAGGAGCAGGGGTAACCTCCCCGAGGATGTAGGTGCCTTCATCGAGACCAACGACGTTGATTTTACCTTCGCTGTTGGTAGTCAGCAATGCGGCATCTCTATCTGCCGTCGTAGTACCGTCGTCCTTGATGAATTCATTGGAGCCTTTCTCCTGTAGCGTGAACTGAACACCCTTGAGGGTCTTGGGTTTTCCAGCTTCATCCTCGTCGCTACCGACCTTGGTAACATCGATACCATAGGTGTAGTCGTAGGCGGGATGATCAACCGTGGTACCAGTGCCGCCGCTGTGTGGGTTGTTGGAATAGGTCAACCTTACATTGTTCACCTGGGCCTTGCCGAGCATATCCGCTGTAATCTTGCTCGCAACAAGTTTGGCCTCATAGTTCACATAGACTTTCGAATTAACGTCAATGGTGATGGGCTCACCATTCGTGCCCTTCGCTTCTTTGAGATTTTCGAAGGTAACGGTGAGCGTATTCGCGCTTTCCCCAGGGACATAGGTCGCGCTGTAACAATCGGGTTTAACGACTGACTCGCCAATCTTAACCTCAACAACCGGCTTACCGTCCTGGAGATTCGGAACCATCGTGGTAGGAAGCTCATCGGTGAAAGTGTAGCTGTACTTGTCGTACGTATTGATGTTGCTGGCAACAGTGCCGGCAAGCTGATATTTAATCGGCTGATCAGAGGCAGAATCAGCAGCCTTGTTAGGATTAGTAAACACGTCGGTACCAAACGTGCCGCCGTCCTTGTCGTCCATGACAGCCTTGGTCACAGTGGGGACGTCCTTCTTGGGTGCCACGTTCACATCGGAACCACCGACAATGGCAAAAATCGGCGAGGTGTAGGCATCCATGTTGCCAGTAGTCGTGTTGGCGGTGTCGCTAACGCCCGCAGTCACAAAGAGCCAGTAGCCGGCAGACAGTGTAGAGAATGTACCATCAGGCGAAGTTATCCAGCCAGTAGTGTCATTGGTTGTCGTTATTTTCTCAAGCGCCTTGGCAATCTTGTCGAGCGCGCTGTCGGCATTGACCTTGAATCCTTTGCCGGCATTACCAGCAACTATTTTAGTGATGTAGTCTGCCCAATCCTGAGCTGTGGCATTCTCTTCAGGCGTACCAGTTTCGTTAGCAAAGACGCCCTTTACAGCTTTCTCGATTTCAGGCGTCGCCCACTGGATGTCGGACAGCGTCTTTTCCTCATCCTCGTTCCAAGCTCCGTCCTCATCCGCAACGTCATCGCCATCCGCATCGGCCTTACCCTGCGTTACCGTGGCCTTGAAAATCTGGATACCCTTAAACGTGGTGCCGGTATAGGTGTTTTCAGCAATGGTCACGTTGCCGGCTGTCGTCGCCGTCGGCACATAGCTTGTGGCGGTGCCACCCTCAGCAAACGCCATGCTCACGGGTGCCATCACTCCACCAAAGCTCAGAACCGCAGTGAGGCCGGCGGTTACTGCCAGGTGGGCGATATTTTTGGTTGTCTTCATGTTTGGACCTCTTTCTTGGAGGTTGCTTTAAAAACTTGTCGATGCCAAAAGTCGGCAGGTTATATCCCTGCGTCCAAATCGCTACGGAGGCAGTACACCACTGAGCAAGGGGGGGGACAATTATTTATCACGGCGACCTCCTCCCCGCTTGATGACGAGCGCGGCGACAATAGCCGCCACTCCGATGGCAGCCAAAACCGCCACCAGCACTAACGTTCTATCTCCCGTCGAGGGCATAAAGCCTCGACTTGCTTCTTTGCTTGGGGCGTTGAGCACCGACAGCTCGATCGAACCCGTCCCGCCATCGGCGGTATCAACCCGCAGGGGGCTTTCGGCCGATACGGTTATCTTGGGCTTCGCGGCGGCCACTTGCTTGACGTCCAAGCCATCAGCCGCAATCGTCACCGTTCGCTTGCCCTCAAAGGCGGTGTAGCCCTTGGGCGGCGCGACCTCCTCAACGGTATAGACGCCCGCGTCCACGCCGTTCAGCTCCACGCGCCCACCTTCGCCAGACACGACATACGCATCGGCATCCGTCGTCCACGTACCGTCGGCCGCCAGCGTGCAACCGCGGTCATCGGTGATGCGCAGCTTGGCGCCCGCGAGCGGCTTATCGTCCGAGTTTGAGCGCTTGATCAGGCTGAGCCCCCAGGTGTAGGCCGTCGCGTCATCGCTCGGCGTGCGGGTGAAGCCGGCGTCACCGGACTGGTCGGCAAAGGGAGAGCGCGGGTAGCGCAGGTAGACCTCGTTGGGGTTGCCCTTGGAAGCGCCTCGGTTGCAGTTGGCCCCCAAGGGTGCGCTGTAGACCGCGACCACGCGGGCGCCCGCGGTGAAGGCGTCGGCCCCGCCGAGCGCGGCGATGAGGTCGCCGGTGCGCACGGTGAAGGAGCTCCCCTCGACCGAGACCACGCACCGGGCCGTGATGTCGGTCCAGCCCTGTGCGGGCTCGGTGCCGGCGCGTCCGTCCCTGCCGGTCGAGACGGCGTCGAAGCCGCCATCGACGCCCGCCGCCGCGTACACGCGCATGCTCGCGGCCACCTTGGAGGGATCGAGCCCCGCGCTCATGGTGTCGACGAACTGCACCGCGTAGGTGTCGTAGGCGGTGAGGCCCGCCGGGACCGTTGCAGAGAGGCGCCAGTACAGGTCGTCGGCGACCGTGGCGTCGGCAGCCTTCTGCCATGCGGCGGCGCTGTCCTCCAACACGTGCTTTTGGACCTTGGGCGTCGCGGCCTTGGGCTTGACGGTGACGGGGCTGCCGCCGACCAGCGCCATGATCGGCGCGGTGCCGGCCTCGTTCTGGTCGATGGCGTCGTCGTCGGCGACGATGAGCCAGTATCCGCAGGGCAGTTCTGCCGCCGTGCCCGCGTTAAGGGGCACGGGCACGGCACCTGCCTTGACAACTGCGCGGGCAATTTTTGCCGCCAGCGTGGTCATCATATACCCGTCGGCATTCATCCATTCGGCAGCCTCTTGCGCCGTCGATGCCGAGTCATCAAGCCCCGCATTATGAAGCACGGGAAGAACGGCATGGCGAACTGCGTCGTTTGCCCACGTCACGTCGGTTGCAACCTTTTGGTCAGCATCGGCGTCGTCGACAACGGTCGCCGAAAAGAGCTGATATGCGTCATACCGCGTCGCAACTTTACCGTCCACCGTAATGGCTCCGGTGTCGGCAGCACGAACCGTTCCAGGGGCGATTGCAAAAGAGAAGACGACAACCATGACCATCACCATGACGGCCAACACGTGACGAAGCGGCTTACTCATGGCGACCACCTCGATCAAGATCACGGTGGCGGCGAGCATGCATCCACGTCGCGGCAAAGCACAGCGTCGAAGCGCCAGCCAGATACGTCATAGTCAAGCCAGCCCCGCCCGCCTCGGGAAGCGTGGTCGAGTACTTGTTGGTAAAAGTCGGCGGTGTCGAGGGGTCGGCGCCGTCGTAGGTGACGGTGGCTTCAAGTTTTCTGTCGCCTTTTTTTACGTCAACCTTAACCTTATGCTCGGCTGCGTCATAGGTGATGTGGTCCTTGACGTTGCCCTCAGCGCCCTCGGGGACGACCTCGGAGATAAAGTACGTATAGGTCCCCATCTTGGTGTAGTCCAAAACAAAGTTAATCTTGCCATCGGCAAGGTTCTTCACGGTCTGAAGAACCTTGCCGTTTGCATCCTTGAGCGCAAACGCAAACTGTCCTTCCTGCAGTGTCGAGCCTTGGAGCAGCTTAGTTGCAGAAATCGTAGCCTCACCGGTGTAAGGCACATCATAGACCGCGATATCAGTGCTAACCGTCGGAGTCTCTAGCTGTTCAGGGTACTTCGCCTTCAAACTTTCTGCTTTAGCAAGCGCTTCCTGATATTTCTGCTCATCTTGACCCCTGAGCAGAATCCAGACCGGCTTAGAGACAACATTGTATCCGTCGGGTGCCTTGGTCTCCTCAAGACAATACAGTTTGTAGGCTTCCATCTTTTGCGTAGCGGATCCGAATTTCACCGTGCCGTCGTCGCCTGTCGTATCACTCCGAATCTTCTTTGTAGCTGATTCAAGACCGGACTTCAAAGCCCCATCCATATCAACCTCATAGAGCGTGAACTCAGCATCGGACAGCTTCTTTGTGATTTCGCTCGCATCAACCTTGGTTACCGTGACGCCGTAGCCGCTGCCACCCGCCGAACCGGACACCCTTTGAATTTCCCAATTCTTTTCATGCTTTGCATTGCCGTCAAAAATGCCCGTAAGCGAGGCCGTATTCGACAGAGAGACCGTATCTCCTTCGTTGCCGGCAGGAATGACCTCATACTCAACTTTGAGATACTTCTCATCGGGAACGCGGAGCGTCATCTTTGTACACGCAGCTCCATTTCCATCCCTGACGGTCTCAGCACTGGCGGTGTATTTGTCCGAGTCCAGCAAGCTCCAGTCTTTCCCATCGCATTGATACACTTTGACCTTATCCGTCACCAGCGTGCATTTGGCATCCATGGTATCGATGAGCTCGAGATAATCGCTGTCCTTCTTGAGATCAACTGCCGATTCATTAACCAAGATGGTGTACTTAATGCGGTTACTGTTAGCGACCTGCTCGCCCGCCTTTTGCAGCACATTGTTCTTAATGGTGACGGTGCCACTACCAGGCTTGAACGTCTTGTCGCCCGACTCAGCACTGGCTGAGTTGGTGAACTCCACCTCGTTCTTAGAAGTATCGAGCTCGCTACGCTTGACCGCCGTCTGATACGTAAGTTTGGCGTAACCAGCATAGTTGCCGAGCGCCGTCGTGGGAATGGAGAAGGTAACAGTGTCCTTGCCATCACTGACGTCAACGCTCGTAAGGGGCAAGTTGTCGGCGACGGTCTTCTCTCGCTGGGCGGTACCGTTATACGCTTTCTGGTCATACGGATTCTGGAACAGTGAGTATTTAGCAGACTCCGGCACATAGCTCATACCACTCGGTAGCTTGTCCACGACATTCAGCGGCTGGTTATTAAGATTGCCGGCGCCGTAAGGCTCCCCTCCCGGCGTCTTGGCTCTGTTGGCATAAATCGTCCAGTCAACGATCCATGCGCCTTTCTCATTAGACCCGTCGATTTTGCTCCAGTCGAAATCTCCATTCCAAGAGACTGCGGTCTTCGCCGAAGGCTTCTCGACATCAGGAGTCGAGTTCGCATCGACATAGTAATAAATATAGTCCGTGAAATATTTAGTACCACTTACTTCCACTGATGCAAAATTGGAGTACCAGCCAGGAAGCGCATCGGATTTTGTCTTATAAGTAATTACCGCATCCGGGTTATCTTTGAGCGCGTTCTTCACCTCGTCGCTTATCCGAATGAACAGGTTGAAGTTTTTCTTGGTTCCAAACGACGTTGAATCACTGCCGGCGTCGAACCACCAATCGACGCCTTTCTCCAAAGGGACATCGCCGATTTTAATAGAATAGCTGTCGACGTCTGGGCCGATATATTGGTTCCAGGCCGTCTGAAACGTATCGTAAACCTTGACCGTTGATGGATTCATTGCATTAACAATGGAACCCAGTGCTATCTGGAGTTTCCAGGTTGCCTGACCTGTTGTCGCCACATCAGAGTCATTCACAAGCCACTTTTTAATCTGCGTCCCCACCAGCTTCGGCGTAAACGTGCCGCTGTCCGTGCCGGAAACGGAATTGTCGCGCGAGATACTCGCACTGTTGCTCACCGTGTCATACGAGTCTTGTTCTTTCATCTGGGTGTGATAAACAATGCGATAGGGCTGGTACTTATCCGCGTCAGATAGATCTGAGAACGTATAGCTAAACGTTTTACCAGTTGGTCTATCGAGATTGCCGCGGGCGATCTCGTCTTCCCCGTAGAGCCCCCTATAAACGACGTAATTACCCGTATACGTCTGCTTGTCGTCCAGTATGTCGGTGAATGTATAGCCATTCATGTCGGTTTTGATATCACCATTGTTGAGCGTAACGGTCCATTTGATATCGGACGGCGTTCCGGTGCCATCGCTCTTGTTGATCATGTCATAGCGAAACTTATTTGCCAGGCCTTCGCAACTCTTTAAATTTTCTTTGTTTTGGCCCCACGTCCAGGTGGCATTGTTTTTTGAACCGGGGAGCTCATTAATCCAAACATAGTTGTCCACGGGGACGTTCTTGTTCATCACCGAATCATAGGTAATCGTATAGGTCCCCTTGGACAAGTTCCCTAAATTCAGAATCGCGGTTTGCTCATTAATTCTCGGCTGGGGATTAAGCGCATTATCATTCAGCTTAAACGACCCAGCCACAAACGAAAAATTACTGCCCAGCACATCCGTAAGCTGGACGTTGTGAGCATAGGACTCAACCTCGAGCTTGAGAGTCCAAGTTACCTTTCCCTCGCCGCCGGATTGAGTAAACTGTCCCGTTTTCGCCCCCGTCACATCGCCGTCTTTAGTCACAACGTCGATTCCGGTCGTTCCAGGAAATTCGATTTTCTTTGTATTGCCGGAGCCAACATCCGGGTTCGACAGCTTGAATGAAAAATCAGCGGCAACATGAACATCGGATGGATTCAATTTAATCCATGCTTCATCAAAGGTGAATATCAGCTTATTGTTCTCACATCTCCAGCTACCGGCCTCTTGATCGGAATCATCCATAAGGCGACCACCGGTATTGTCAAATGCTTTAATGCTGTCCGGAAGAGAGTACTCCGCAACGTTTCGCTCCGCACTCGGGCCATAATTTGGCTCGAACTTCGCATTAAACGAGCCGTAGAGTGTGTCGGTCGAAAGCACGGCATTACCATCCAAGGGCTTTGTACGACCCTCATCGGTAAAAAGCCCAACCGTAACGTCCGCCGTATCGCCGTTGATCGCAATCGGCGCAGTCGTTGCCGCATCCTCGGCGCGCACGGGGGATGCGCCGTGAAAAACTGCGGCGGTGAGGCTAATCAAAATGAAGATCAGGGCCGCCATACCAAGCGACCGCGAGCGGTGTGCGTCCATAGTTGTCCCTTAATTCCTACAACACAGTGTGGAATACGGCGAATCGTCGGATCGAACACAAGCCCCAACATCTACGAGAACCCACCTAGCGCATTGCAAGAACCCATTGGGGGCAACTTCTAAGACGGTTCGTCTATGCCACAATGCATAAAATACAATATAGATAACAGTCATGTAAACCGCTGGTAAAGAGGTCTTTTAATGTAATACCAGTTGATATTTATCTGTTAACGGTTTTGTATCAAATCGGTTATATCCTGTGGAATTATGTATATGTTTAAACAACTTTACTTTGGCTGGAAAGCCGCTCGGGGGATAACCTCCTCCACCGTGGTGCAAAGTAACCTGTCCCCTTGCACCAAAAAGGGCGCCGACCATTGCGGTCGACGCCCTTTCTTATTGGCGGTTATAAGCCCCAGCGCTTATTTGTTGACCTGGCCGGCGCGGACGGCAGCCTTCTTGCGGTCGGTGGCGTTGAGCAGACGCTTGCGCAGGCGGATGTTCTTGGGAGTGATCTCGACCAGCTCGTCGTCGGCGATGTACTCCAGTGCCTCTTCCAGAGAGAAGGTGCGAGGCGGCACCAGCTGGACGGAAATATCGGAGGTCGAGGAACGCTGGTTGCCCAGGTTCTTGGTGCGGGCGATATTGACGACCATGTCGCCAGCCTTGCTGCGCTCGCCCACGATCATGCCCTCGTAGCACTCGGTGCCCGGCTCAACGAACAGCTGGCCACGCTCCTGCAGCGTACCCAGAGCGTAGGCAACGGCCTTCTCGGTGGTCATGGAAATCATGGCGCCGTTCTGGCGGTTACCGATCTCGCCAGCGTAGGGACCATACTCCAGGAAGGTGTGGTAGAACACGCCCTCGCCGTGGGTAACGTTCATGATGCGGTTCTTAAGACCCATGATGCCGCGGGTCGGGATCTTAAACTCGAGGTGCGTCACGATGCCCGAGGTATCCATGCTCGTCATGATGCCGCCGGAGGTACCGAAGACCTCAACAACCTTGCCCGAGTACTCGTCAGGGCACTCGACGACGGCCTGCTCGACAGGCTCCATCTTGTTGCCGTTCTCGTCCTTCTTAAACAGAACGCGGGGACGGCCGACCTGGAACTCAAAGCCCTCGCGGCGCATGGACTCCATCAGAACGGACAGGTGCAGAATGCCGCGGCCCGAGACCTCAACGCCGCTCTTATCCTCGAGCTCCTCGATCTTCATGGTCACGTTGTTCTCGGCCTCGTTGAACAGGCGCTCCTTGAGCTGACGGGCGCCCACGATGTCGCCATCGCGGCCGACGAGCGGGGAGGTCGAAGCCTCAAAGACGATGGACAGGGTCGGCGGGTCGATCTCGATGGGCTCGAGCTCGACGGGGTTCTCAGGATCGGTGTAGACATCGCCGATATCGGTGCGGTCAATACCCACGACGGCGGCGATGTCGCCGGCGCCGACTTCCTGGCACTCGGTACGGCCCAGGTAGTCGAAGGTAAAGAGCTGCTTGACGGTGGCGGTGGCGCTGGAGCCGTCGTTCTTCACAACCAGAATCTGGTCGCCCTGATGGATGGTGCCGGAGTACACGCGACCGATGCCGATGCGGCCGACGAAGTTGGAGTGGTCGATGGTCACGCACTGCATAGCCAGCGGGGCGTTCTCGTCAACCTCGGGCGCGGGCATGTCGTCGATGATCATATCGAGCAGCGGGTACATGTCCATATTGCCGTCGTTGGGGTCAAGGCGGGCAAAGCCATTCATGGCGCTGGCGTAGACCACGTGCTCCATGGCGAACTCAAGCTGGTCGTCGGTGGCGCCCAGGTCGGCCATGAGGTCCAGGCAGTCGTTGTAGGCCTTCTCGGGGTTAGCACCCGGACGGTCGATCTTGTTGATGACGATCATGATCTTAAGGCCGGTGTCGATAGCGTGGCGCAGCACGAAGCGGGTCTGGGGCATGGGGCCCTCAAAGGCGTCCACCAGCAGCAGGGCGCCGTCGGCCATACGCAGCACGCGCTCGACCTCGCCGCCGAAGTCGGCGTGGCCCGGGGTGTCGATGACGTTGATCTTGACGTCCTTGTACTCGATAGAGATGTTCTTGGCGAGAATCGTGATGCCGCGCTCGCGCTCCTGGTCGTTGGAGTCCAGGACGCGGTCCTCGACCTGCTGGTTGGCACGGAAGGCGTCCGTGGCACGCAGGAGCTTGTCGACCATCGTCGTCTTGCCGTGGTCGACGTGAGCGATGATGGCGATGTTCCTCAGATTGTCTACGCGCATGTAGTTCCCCTATCTTCTATCTATATACAACCGGCACGCGTATGCGACCCACCCAGCAATGCAACGCTCGGCGGGAATATTGAGCCTTTTACCGAAAACTCGTTTATTTTAGCGATTTTAGATAAGAGGGGTTTCCTCACCTGCAGGTTCAGGGTCGCTCCACATAAAACCATCGCCGGCGCCCATGCCCTCATACAGCACATATGCCGAAAAACCGCTCTCGAGCGTGGTTTCGAAGAAGCTCACGAGCAGGGCATCGTGATAGCCGCCGTCAACCTCGACGCAGCCGGTGTAGCCGATGGCATATCGGGCGATACGGCCCAGGCCCTCGTCCTTAAGACCCATCTTGTGTTCGGAGATAAAGTTGGTGGCCGCCTCGAGGCACGCCTCTTCGCCATCCTCGTCGAGCGCCGCCAGATATCGGTTGGAAGCAGCGTCCTCAATCGCCACAACTACGCCCGGATTCTCGCCGGCGGCAAGGTCGTCCAAGAACGCACCGATCAGGTCACACACCATGGCGTCGAGCTCGGCGGAGACGTTACCGGCGTCCTGCATATCCTGTGCCATCTTTAGACCTTCCCATCGAGTCCGGCGTCGTTACAGTTCCTGTGCCTCGGCGGCGATCTTGGCGGCGGCATCGCGGGCGCGCATCATATCCATCGCGCGCTTGTCGAGCACCTTGATCTGACTGGT
>DBGFLF010000302.1:0-8886 GCA_048528725.1 Collinsella sp. | reverse complement strand
CGCGCTATCTCAACGAGACGGGCATGCTGCCGTTTGAGGAGCAGATTCTCAACTATATTCGCAATACGGGTAACCATGTGCTCTATCGCGTCACGCCCATGTACAACGAAGAAGAACTCGTCTGCCGCGGCGTGCGCCTGGAGGCACAGTCGGTCGAGGACCACGGCAAGACCCTCTGCTTCCACGTATACTGCTACAACCTGCAGCCGCACGTGCAGATCGACTACGCCACCGGCCGCAACCAGGCATCCGGAGACTAGTGCCGACCGCGCCGCCCGTAACCCAAAAATGATCCGTTTTCCTCCGTCACATACGGATCAAGTAAGGCCGCCCCGGTTACCCAGGGCGGCCTTTTCGTCAGCACCTACATTGCAGGCAAAATCACACGCTACTTGGCGCGACCCTCCTCATAGCGCTCGACCAGCTTGGCCTGAACGTCATAAGGCACCTGCTCGTAGCCGGCGGGCTTCATGGTAAAGTCGCCCGTGCCGCGCGTAATAGAGCGCAGACGCGTCGAATAATCCGTCAGCTCGGCCAGCGGCGCCTGGGCGATGACCACGGTGTCGCCGCGCTCATCGGTCTCCATGCCCGTCACGCGACCGCGCGATGCCGAGATGTCGCCCATCACGGCGCCGGCGTAGCTCTCGGGGATAGTCACCGTAATTTCCTCGATGGGCTCCAGCACCACTGGATCGGCATCGGCGCACGCCTTGCGCAGGCCGATGCGAGCCGCCGCGCGGAACGCCATCTCGTTGGAGTCGACGCTGTGATACGAGCCGTCGTACACAGCCACGCGAATGCCCGTGAGTGGGTAGCCGGCAATGATGCCGTCCTTCATGGTCTCCTGGACACCCTTGTCCACGGCGGGGATCAGCGAGCGCGGAATGCGGCCGCCCACGACCTCGTCCACAAACTCATAGCCATCGCTCGTGCCGTCGGGCCCGATGAGCGGCTCAACGCGCAGCCAGCAGTCGCCATACTGACCGGCACCGCCAGTCTGCTTCTTGTGGCGGCCCTGTGCGCTCGCCGTGCGGCGGATAGTCTCGCGATACGGAATGCGGATTGGCACGCTTTTGGCCACGACCTTGGTGCGATCCTCCAAACGGTTGAGCAGGACCGAAACCTGCGCCTCACCCACGGCGGAGATGATAGTCTGGCCGGTCTCCTCGTCACGATCGATGCTCATGGTCGGATCGGCCTTGCACGCCTTCTCGATAAACGTGTAGAGCTTCTCCTCGTCACCGCGGTTCTCGGCCTCGATGGCAATGCGGTACTGCGAGTTGGGAAACTTAAACGCCGCCGCCTCGACCTTACCGGTAATGGAGAGCGTGTCACCCGTCTCTGCCGCCAACTTGGGCGCCACGATAATGTCGCCGGCATAAGCGTGACCGACCTCGGTCATGTCGCGGCCGCACATCACATACAGGTGAGCCAGACGATCGCTCTTGCGGGTGCGCGCGTTGATCAGCTCAAGGCCCGGCTCAAGCGTGCCCGTCAGCACCTTGATAAAGCTGATGCGGCCCTGCTGCGGATCGGCCAGGGTCTTAAACACAAACGCCACCGGACGGTCATCGTCGCTCGAGATCTTAAGCGAATCACCATCGATGAGCGGCATCTCGCCATAGTCGGTCGGCGCCGGGAAGTACGTCGCGATGTCGTCCATCAGCGAGTTGACGCCCTGCTCCTTAATGCAATCGCCCGCAAAGACCGGCACAAAGATGCGCTCGGCGATCGCCTTCGACAGCAGGCCTTCAAGCTCCTCCTGCGTCAGCGTCTCCTCGCCTTCCAAGTACTTCATCATCAGCTCATCGTCGGCCTCGGCCACCAGCTCGCACAGATGGTCGTGGGCTTCCTCGGCCTGGGCACGATACTCCTCGGGAATCTCCGACTCAACGGCCTCGGCGCCGTTGCAGTGGCGCGCCTTCATACGCACCAGGTCGATAATGCCGTCAAAGTCCTCGCCCTCGCCCCAGGGGAGGGTCACGGCACCCAAACGCGTGCCAAAACGCTCCTGCAGCAGGCCCATCGTGGTCGTAAAGCTGGCCTCGGGACGCGACAGGCGGTTCACGAACACTGCACGCGCCAGGCGCAGGTCCTCGGCGGCATACCAGAGCTTAACCGTCGTAGGCTGTGGGCCGGCCTCGGCGTCGACCACAAACAGAGCCGTCTCGCAGACGCTCATCGCGGCAAAGGCGTCGCCGATAAAATCGGGGTAGCACGGGGCATCGAGCACATTGATGCGCGCGCCCTTCCAGTCGATCGGCGCGATGGTCGTCGAGATGGAAAATGCACGCTTGACCTCTTCGGGGTCATAGTCGAGCGTGGGCTTGGTGCCGTCGTGGCCGCCCAGGCGGGCGGTCTTGCCGGAAAGGTGGAGCATGGCCTCGGCGAGTGAAGTCTTGCCCACCCCGCCTTGGCCTACGAGCACCACGTTCCTTACGTTACCGGTCTTGGGAGCACCCATGATGACCTCCTTGCAGGGCCGCGCGCAATGCGCGACGCCAACGGGGAGAGTTCGCGGTCGGTGCCATCCCGGGAGCAGCATGGTCGGCAGCCGAGCCGACTCACCCTCCAAATGTCCTATGCCACCACCCTACCCTCACGGGCGACCGTCCATGCATACCTTTCGGCGCACGTATGAATACAGGCGGCGAGAGGAAGAGACAAGCTTGTGAGGCGATTATTGAACCCCGTCGATGCAAACAAAAAGCCGCCACAGACCGTAAGACCTGCGGCGGCTTCGCCTTAATTAATAGTTGAGTAAATACCTGAGCCTATCCCTCGATACGGCTCAAGAACTCACGGGTGCGCTGCTCACGCGGATGGTCGATGACCTGCTCGGCAGGACCCTCCTCGACAATGCGGCCGCCATCCATAAAGACCACGCGGTCGGCAACATCGCGCGCAAACTGCATTGCGTGGGTCACAATCACCATCGTCATATTCTGCGCGGCAAGGTCTTTAATGACACGCAGCACCTCGGCCGTCAGCTCGGGATCGAGCGCCGAGGTCGGCTCGTCAAAGAACAGGATCTCCGGGTCGAGCGCCAAGGCGCGGGCGATACTCACACGCTGTTGCTGACCGCCCGAAAGCTCACACGGAACCTTGTTCTCGTTGCCCGTAAGCCCCATCTGCGCGATCAACTCGCGCGCACGAGCTTCCGCCTGTTCGCGCGGGCGCTTAAGCACGCGGATCGGCGCGTCGATGATGTTTTTCATCACGGTATAGTGCGGGAACAGGTTGTAATTCTGGAACACCAGGCCGAATCGCGAGCGTGCCCGCTTGGGCACATCGCCCTTCGCATAGACTGCGCCCGAACCCGCATCCGTCGCAACGGCAAGGTCACCAAACGAGAGCGAGCCTCCGCCGAGTGTCTCGAGCAGCGTGGCACACCGCAGCAGCGTGGACTTGCCGCCACCCGAAGGCCCGATAATCGCCACGACCTCGCCACGCTTGACCTCGAGCGAGATATCCTTGAGCACCTCATTGCCGCCAAACGCCTTGCGAGCGCTTTCGATTTTCATCACCGAGTTAGTCATGATAATAGTCCAGCTTCTTTTCGGCGACGCCCAACAGCATCTCGACCACGAAGTTGAAAACCCAGTAGATCAGCGCCGCAATCGCAAACGGTACCATGCTCACCTGCGAGGCAACCAGGGCCTTGGCGGTCGAGAACATCTCGCCCACGCCAATGGCAAACGCCAGCGACGTGTCCTTGACCAGCGTGATGATCTCGTTGCCCATCGCCGGCAGAATACGCTTGGCGACCTGCGGCATCACGATATACAGAAACGTCTGCACGCGCGAATAGCCCAGCACCTCGGCAGCCTCGTATTGACCGCGCGGAATGGACTGCAAGCCCGAGCGATAGATCTCGGCAAAGTAACCGGCGTAGTTGATGATGAACGCCACGACGCACGCCGTCCACTTGGAATCGGGCGTGAGCGAAATGCCAAACACGTAGTACGGGGCAAAGTAGATGGCAAACATCTGCAGCATGAGCGGCGTACCGCGCATGACCGAGATATAGATGCGCGCAATCCAGCGAAGCGGCGCGATTTTGCTCATGCGCATAAACGCCACGGGAATTCCCAGCGGAATCGACCCGAGCAGCGTCAGCACAAACAGCTGCAAACTGACCAAGAATCCCTGGCCAAGCATCTGCATCATGACCTGAATAGACAACCTAAGCTCTCTTTCACGACAACAGAACAGCGGGCGTTAATTGAAATAGGCACAGTGCCCAAGATTGCGAGCGACAAGCCCGACGAAGCGTACTTTGGTACGCGAGGAGGGTTGGAGCCGCAAGGTTGGGTGCTGTGGCTATTTCAAAACCCAGTTGTCGAAGGATAGGCCATAGCTTGCGTATTTATCGCACAGGTCCTTAACCGTGCCGTCCTCGTAGAGCGCCTTGAGCGACTCGGTCACAGCATCGGCCGACTTGGTGTCGCCTTTCTTAAAGCCAACGGCGTAGTGCTCGCTGGACAGCGGCTCATCAAGCTGCGTGTAGGCATCGGGCTTGGCGGCAAGCTGATACTGGGCAATCGAAAGGTCGCATGCCACAGCATCGACCGCACCGCTCTCGAGCTGCATAAAGGCCGTGTTGTACTCGCCGATGGTATCGAGCGTGGCAAACGTCGCCGCCAGATCCTTCTGGTCACCCTCGAGCACGTCCTGCGCAGCGGAATCGGTCTGGGTAATCACGGTCTTGCCGGCAAGATCGTCCCAGCTCTTGATACCCGCGTCCTTCTTGACCACGAGCACCTGCTCGTTGAGCATGTACGGCTCGGAGAACGTGTAGTCGTCCTCGCGGCCCTCCTTGGTAAAGCCGTTCCAGATGCAGTTGATGGCGCCTGAGTTAAGCAGCGTATCCTTGGCGTCCCAGTCGATGGCCTCGTATTTGACCTCCCAGCCCTGCTTATCGGCAACAGCCTTGGCCAGATCGAGATCAAAGCCGGTGTACTCGCCATCGTCGCCCACAAAGCCGTACGGAGGATAGGACTTATCAAAGCCCACCACGAGCTTCTTGGACTCCGCCGCGCCCTTCACGTCCTTGGCTGCGGCAGAACCTGCTGCGGAGCCCTTGTCGGCGCCGCCGCCACAGCCAACCAGGCCAAGGCCGAGTACCGTGGCAAGCGAGCCGACTAGACCAACAAACTGGCGACGAGACATATCGGTATTCATGGTATCCCCCTTGATAGCACTTTAGTTAGGTAAAGTGAGTCATGTAACGTCCAGAATCATACACTTTACCTTGATGGAGCACAAGGTTGGGGTTGCCCGGCGCGGGCGGGGAGCGGCGCGTAATTAAGTTTCCTGCTCTACAGTCCTGCGCAAGACGGAAAGCACATTAAGTGCTTTCCTTTGCGTGCGGAACTCGCGATAAACTTAATTACGCGCCGCTCCCCGCCCGCGCCGGGCAAACGTCGTTGGGCTTATCACTGACAGGAAATGGGCGCTTGCATATCGCCCGCTGGCTTGGCACGGTACAATGCTTGCAGCTTTTAATTCATGAATTAGTGGAGTTATTGATGGCAGAATCTCGTGCGGAGCGTAAGGCTCGTCGTGCTTTGATCGAGGCGGCTGAGGGGTCGGAGGAGAAAAAATCTTCTAAGAAATCCAAGTCGTCTCAGGATGCGAAGGGTAAGTCGGTCAAGGGCAAGGCTAAGGCCAAGCGTCCCGGCTCTCGTCGGAGCGAGGACAAGGCATCTCAGACTCGCTCCAGGCGCTCGCATAAAGATCCGGTTTCGCCTGCGCGTAAGGCTGTGGACCCCAAGTCTCCCTGTTCGATCATGAAAGCTTGTGGTGGGTGTACGGCGCTCAATCGTCCTTATAAGAAGCAGCTCGCCGCCAAGCAGGCTGCTATGGAGGAGCTTTTTGCTGCTCTTTGCGAGCGTGAGGGTATTAGCGTCGACCCCATTCGCGGTATGGGCGTCACCCTGGGCGACCCGGGCAAATATCCTGCGCCGCGCGGTTTTCGCCATAAGGCCGCCACTCCCTTTGCTCCCGGTAAGGAGGGTGCTGTCCGTTGCGGTTTCTTTGAGCGCGGCACGCACAAGATCGTTGCCGTACCCGAGTGTCCTGTCGAGGCACCGGGTGCCCGTCAGATTCTCAACGGCATCGCACGCGAAGCTGAGCGGCTGCATATTCCCGCCTTTAATGAGGACAAGCATCTTGGTTTGCTTCGCTATGCCGTCGTCCGCTGCGGCTGGCGTACCGACCAGGTCATGGTCACGCTCGTGACCGCTCAGCGCGACTTGCCGCATGCGCAGGAGTTCTTTGAGGCTGTCGCCGCACTCAATCCGCACATCGTCACCGTCGCCCAAAACATCAACGGACGTCCCGGCAACGCCATCCTCGGCGAGGAAACCCGCATTGTATATGGCGCCGAGTGCATGCGCGACCAGCTGCTCGGCTGCGAGTTCGATATCTCCCCCACCGCGTTCTACCAGACCAACCCGCAACAGACCGAGCTGCTCTATCAGCTCGCGATTGACGGCATGGACCTGCAGCAGGGCGATGTGCTCATGGATGCCTACTGTGGCAGCGGTACCATCGGTCTCTGCGCAGCTAAAGATGCCCAGAACAAGGGTATCGGCATTATGCTGCTCGGCGTGGAGCGCAACCCGGCGGGCATTGCCGACGCACGTCGCAATGCCGAGCTCAACGGCCTCACCCGCAGCGCTTGGTTTATGGCCGACGACGCCACCGACTACATCCTAGATGCCGCCGACAACAACGAGCGGGTCGACGTCCTTTCCATCGATCCGCCGCGCGCCGGCTCCACGCCCGAGTTCCTCGAAGCTGCCTGCGCGCTTAAGCCGCGCCGCATCACCTATATCAGCTGCAACCCCGTAACTCAAGAGCGCGACCTGCATCAGCTCCTCGACGGAGGCTATTGCCTGCTCAAGATCACGCCCGTCGACATGTTCCCTCACACCGACCACACCGAAACCGTAGCGGTCCTCGAACGCCGCTAACCAACCTCAGTAGATTTTTGGGACAAGAAGGGGGGCGACCCGTCTGGGCCGCCCCCCTCGCTTGGTTTATAAACTCCGCTACATCCCCTTGCGCAGGTCGCACACGCCGGCTGCCGCCATCTCGCGCAGCAGCGTCTCGCGATCGCGCGTCACGATCAGATCCAACGGGAAGTGAATCTCGTCGAGCATCTTGCGAGCGTAATCGAGCTTACCAATTGCCATGCCAATGTGCGCATCGGTCGAAACGCCAATGCCCACGCCCAGCTCAGCGCAACGCTCGGCGATCTTGCGGCATACAGCCCAATGCTCAGTGTCGACACCGTGTTCAAGACTATGGTTGTTGATCTCGATAATCTTGTGCTTGGCCTTAGCCGCCAACAGCACCTCGTCGATATCGAACGGCACGCCCGAGCGACCCGCGTGACCCAGCATGAACACCTTGGGGTGTTCCAAGGCATTGATATACATCTCGGTCGTTTGGGCCAGCGTCGCACCCTCAGCAATCTGCGGATTATGCACGCTCGCAACCAAATAATCCAAATTTCGCGTAACCAAATCGAACAGCGAATGCTGACGGCTGTACGAATCGCCGGCAATATCGAGCGTGACAGGAGTGTCCTCGCCAAACAGGCTTCCGTCCAGCGAAACGATATCGGCCTCGGCACCACGCAGCACCAGCACGCCGCTCCAAATGCGCGGCCAGATATCCTGGTTGATAAAGAATTGGTAACTGCGCAGGTCATTGGGGCAAGCCGTAACCATAGAGCTCAGATGGTCGGCAGATCCGAGCACCTGCAGGCCACGCTCTGCCGCCCAGTACACATTCTCCTCAATGGTCGAATATGCATGCGCAGAGAATATCGTATGGGTATGAATGTCACAAGAAAGCAGGTAGGGCATCAGGTCTCCTTATCTGGCACGGCCGTCGCTTATATTCATTGTACGCATAGCCTTCGATAGTCGTAAAACCACTCCATCCCAAAGACACAACGTCCATGACAACGGGGTCTGGCTTAACACCAAACCCCGTTTCACGTAAAACATTGTAGGCAGAGCGCTTTACTTTTAACGATACTCGTCCGCCAACTGTTTCCAAGCGGGTAGCGAATTGATAATCGTTTCGTAACTCACGCAATAGCCCAGGCGGAACCAACCCGGCATACCAAAGCTGTCCGAGGGAACCGCAAGCAACTCATACTTCTTTGCACGCTCGCAAAACGCATTCGCATCGGGTTCCAGCGCCTTCACCCACAGGTAGAATGCACCATCCGGCTCAACATAGGTGTAGCCATACTCCGCTAGTGCGTCGGTAAGCGCGGTGCGGTTACGTGCATAGGCCTCAACGTCACTCGGCTCATCGATGCAGTCGATAATTACGCGCTGAAAGAGCGCCGGCGCGCACACGAAGCCCAGCGTACGGGCAGCACCCGCAACAGCCGGCATCAGACGGGCAGCCTGCGGATTGGTGTTGGGAACCAAGATCCAACCCACGCGCTCACCAGGCAGCGACAGCGACTTGGAATACGAGTAGCACACGATGCTGTGCTCGTAGATCGAGGGCACCCAAGGCACCTCGGCACCGTACACGATCTCGCGGTACGGCTCATCCGAGATGAGCATAATCGGATTCTCGGAATCGCGCTGAGCGTTGGCCTCGCGCAGAACATTGGCCAGTCGCGTCAGCGTGTCGCATGTATATACGGCACCGGTCGGATTGTTGGGCGAGTCGATAATGACGGCAGCCGTCTTATCGGTGATCGCCTTGAGCACGTTGTCCACGCTCAGCTGGAACGTGTCTTCATCAGCAGGCGCCTCAACACACGTGCAGCCGGCCTTCTCAATCCAAACGCGATACTCCGGAAAGTACGGGGCGATAACAATAACCTCGTCGCCCGGGTTCGTAACG
>DBGFLF010000301.1:0-2656 GCA_048528725.1 Collinsella sp. | reverse complement strand
AAAGCTGCAGATCTCGTGCTGGGCAAAGTACAGCGCATCGGGCGCACGAAGGATTCGCACAGAGTCGTCTTCTTCCAACACCGGTAGCACCATGCGCACCAGCTGGTTATCGCAAAACTGCGTTTGAACCGGACCTGTCGCTAAAAGCTCGGCGACGGCGCACTTAGCCTCCAACTCCTCGACAAGACGGGAAAAGCCTTCAAAAGCACCTGTACGGTCGACTTTTGCCTGCTCGCGCAATTCAACAACACGGGCCACGTATGGGTCGTCGTCCTCTTCCATGACCTCCAACTCGTCAGCCGTATCGGCAAGCAGCAGATTGCGCAGCGCCGGCGGCAGCGTGCGATGGTCATCACGCGGACGAGCATGAACCTCCGCAGGCTCAATCGTCTCCGGAGCGGTTGACTCATACGCCTCAAGCACACGCTTGCACGGCATATCGTCCATGTCCATGTTCTCAAGATCCTTGGCGACAGGCACGCAATCGGCCAGATAGGCCGCACGCCCAAAGAAATACGTTGCGACAACGCGCTCGCCCTGCTCACTGTCGGTAGCAGCAATCTGCACATAGCAGCGCGTGATGCAGGTGCCCGCGGCAAAACACGCTGCCGCAAGCGTGAGTGCCACGCGCGCATCGTGCTCCGCGGCCCAGATCGCCCGCGTGTCCTCGTCCAGCTCGCGCCAGGCGTCATCCTGAGCGTCGTATTCACGTTGCGGCATGGCATCAACGACAGACTGCCCAAACCGAACGAGCATAATCCCCTCGGCAACGTTTGCCCGATAGGTATAGTCGAGCCGCGTGACCACGTTGAGCGCCTCAACGATTCGCGCAAAACGGGTGCGCACGTCCCACTCGCCGCCCGGCTGGCAAGCCACCGTACCCGGCTTGCCCCACGGGTTATCGCTCGAAGCCGTATCGAGCAGTCGGGGAACATCGTTGGTCGTCTTGGCGATATGCCACGCATCAAAGAGCGCGCAGCCCTCAAGGCTCGGCGAGGATGCCGTAGGGACCAATCCGGCCCCGATGCGCTCAAGGATGCCGGAGAGGCGGTTGAGACGGCACTCGACGGCAAGCAGCATGTCAATCTCGTCCTGGTCCAGCAGGCTACGATCAAAATTGAGATAGAAAATCTTTGAGCGATCAATGCGAGCCAGGCTCATCTCGGACTTGGCAGCGATGGTGCGCAGGCGGGGCAAGTCAATTTCGCTCATAAGGGCGGCGGCATAGCGCTCGATACCGCTCGGATTCTCGGCATGGTCAACGCGGTAAAGCAGCGTCTCGATAGCATCGGGGAGCGGTGCCGTGTTAAAGCCCAAAAACACCTCGACCGGCTCGGGCAACTTTACGAGCTTGATCTTGTCGACTACGTTTTGCATACCCTCGTCGAGTCCGCCGGCGTCCGCCGTGTTCACAATAGCGCTTTCGGAGTTGGCAAATATCACGTAGCGCAAGAACATCGAGGCCATGAACTCGCCGTAAGGAAGGGCGCGGGTCGAATTCCATGTCTCGTGGTCGGACTGCTCGCGCATGGGGCCTTCGGGAGAGCCGGCAGTTTGCGCACACGCGCGCATTGCACCGTTGGCTTCCCTTACCATAATCTCACCAATACTGGAATCCGACTCGTCAAGGACCAGTTCCATGTCGGGATCGTTGGGCAGCGGAGCCTCGCAGACGGGGCGGTCCACCTTGTACACCTCACCCGAAACGCTTACGTAGCCCAAAAGCGACACATGACTTTTGCCAACGAATTCGACGACATAACAAGATTCATGCTGGTCCTCGCCAAAGAGTTTCCAGACCACGCCATATGAGCGCCCCGCAGGCTGCTCGGGCATCGCCGGAAAGCGCTTTTTGGGATCGAGAAACCTGAGCCTGTATGTCGGACGCTCTGCCACGAAATATCACCCTGATCGGTCGTTGAGAGAAGGAGTGGTCGCGGATGGGCCGCGACACCTACTCGGAATCTTACACGAGTCGACAGGAAATCGTCCCTTTGGACGAAAGCACTCAAGCTGGCGTAAAAGAAAAGCCCCCGTTGCCGGGAGCTTTAATCTCAAATGGTGCGGCGTATAGGATTCCGCGCATCCGCTGCGCGGATCCGCACCGGCTTCGCCCGCCTGCCGGCGCGCTCGCCCGAGGTTCGAATCCATGCGGTGGCGGCATAAAAGAAAAGCCCCCGTCGCCGGAGGCTTTCAATTTCAATTGGTGCGGCGTATAGGATTCGAACCTATGACGTTCTGATTCGTAGTCAGACCCTCTATCCAGCTGAGGTAACGCCGCGACTTGTTGATTATTATGCACATGGACTGAATATAGGTCAAGCATTTTTTCAAAAAAAGTTATTGAATTTGATTTTTACTCATTTGGAGGGCTTGGCGCGATCTTCGACGCATCGCGATATAAGAAAAGCCCCCGTTGCCGGGAGCTTTAAAGTCAATTGGTGCGGCGTATAGGATTCCGCGCATCCGCTGCGCGGATCCGCACCGGCTTCGCCCGCCTGCCGGCGCGCTCGCCCGCGGGCTAAAAACGTTCCGCGTTTTCTTGACGCCCGCGCCTCAACCGAGGTTCGAATCTCCGCAATGCTCCCATATAAGAAAAGCCCCCGTCGCCGGGAGCTTTAAAATCAATTGGTGCGGCGTATAGGATTCGAACCTA
>DBGFLF010000300.1:0-5499 GCA_048528725.1 Collinsella sp. | reverse complement strand
GGAAAGGGCCTCGTCGGCGTAGGTGATGGATTCGACCAGGCAGTCGTTGTCGGCATCGTAGTCGCTCGGGACGAACTCCTCGGAGAAGTCGCCCTCCTTGAGGTAGTCGCGCATCTCCTCGAGCATGGCCTTGCACTTAACATAGGTGTTCTTGGTTGCAACCTTGCCGGCCTTGTTGGCCAGGGCGGTACGGGCCTCGGTGCCTTCTTCGGCCTGCATGGCCTCGTCGACGGTCAGGTTCTGCTCGATGAGTTCCTTCTGCAGGGCGTCGAGATAGGCGCGGACGCCGGTGGCGCAGTGGTCGCGGTTCTCATAGGCGAGCGTGTTGATGTCCATGAGGACGTAGTTGATGGAGTTCTTGGGCTCCTCGTTGTTCACGACGTCTTCCTCTTCGCAGTGATCGAAGGAGACATCCTGATCGCTGAAGTAGGGGCTGACCTCGGTGAGCAGTGCGGAGTAGAAGGGGATGGCGACGGAGAATTCGGCGTTGGAGAGCATCTCCCACTGAATGGTCGCGATCTCGGGGTCCATGCCCTGACGGATCTGGAAGGTGTGGATCTCGGTGTTGCGGTTGGAGCCGATGGCATAGGCGCCGTCGGTGTTGGCGTTGAGGCCGGCGACATTCTCGCCGCGAGCGGCGAAGGAACGAATCATCTCAAAGGTGTTCCAGTCGGACTTGCCGGGCTGGAAGAACAGCGGCTGCATCTCGTGGACCAGGGCGCCGGTCGTGGCGCGAGCCTCTTCGCGCTCGTCCTTGACGATCTCGTAGTCGGTGCCCTCGGCAAGCGGAGCCATGAAGTAATCACGACCCTGGATATAGCGCGACCACTGGTGCATACCGGCCTCGCTAATCTCCTCGCCGTAGGTCTTGGCGACGTCGAACTTGCCGTCGGTGTACTCGGCAAAGCCCTTCTCCTTAGGCATGGACTCGATGCCTTCGGAATGGAGACAGTTCTCGGTGTCATCGAGGTCGACGTTATAGGTGAGGTTGCCGATGTTGGGGTTGAGCGAGGCGATGTCATCGGCGAGCTTCATAGCAATCCACTGATGGCCGGAAAGCGCGGCGAACAACCAGGTCTCGGTGCTGTCGGCGATGATGATCTGGTCGTTGGAGCAGACGCCCTGCTCGTCGATCAGGCTGCCGATGAGCTCGACGCCCTCGCGGGCCGTGGCGCTCTCGCCCAGGATGACGCTGGCATAGCTGTATTCGCCAATGCCAGTCTCCTCGGTGATGGGGTCGGCCTCTTCGGCCTTCTCGTTATAGGAGGTGCTCAGCGTGGCAGAGCAGGAGACGCCCTTCTCGTTGATGCCTGCCTCGGAATATGCGTCGTAGCGATCTTCCCACTGCGAGGGGTTGTCGCGAACGAAGGTGTAGCGGTAGGTTGCGCCCTTGGACTTGTACTCAAAACCGGACTCGACCGAGGTGTACTTGTTGCCGTCCTTGTGTGCGGGCTCAATGCCAAAGTGCTTGACATAGCGCGGACCGAAGTCCTCGGAACGGCCGTAGTACGTGTTGCCGTCTGCCGTAAGCTTGCTGCCCATGTAGATCTGGGTGCAGGCGAGCGCCGAAGTCGGCATGGCCATGATGGCCGCTGCTCCAAACGCAAGGCCGCAGCCGAGCTTTTTGAGCGTGTTGACAGGATGAGTAAACCTCATAATCCCTCCCAACCGTTGAAACCCCGCGGAACCGTGCAGGATTTCAGCTAATAAATACATCTATTAGCCTATCGGAAGTCTAAATAGTATTCATCTATTTCGATGAAATACTCGATGAGCGTCCTAAAATATGCGATGAGCGGACAAGAATACTCATTATCTAGCTTTAGTTAAATAAAGACGCCCTGCAATTACTGTATCTGAATAAAGCGCCTTGCACGGGGCACAAAGAAAAATCCCCCGCTGTCTGGCAAATGCATAAACAACGGGGGATACGAGAATTGGATGAATATCATACCAATGTGGAATTACTTCTTCCGGCGGTGGATCACGTTAATCGCATAGCCGACGAGCATGGCCAAGACGATGACGATAAAGCCAATCAGGGGGTTGTCGTTCATGGGGTCCTCCTATTTTCCGAGCGGGGAGAATTCGTCGACGATGAGGTCGAGGCATTGTGGAAGCGCGCGGGCTCCAAAGACGCCCGAGTTGCTGGAGATAATCTCGCCATCGAACTGCATGCCCAGCGACGGGGTGCAGGTGATCTTGGCTTCCTTGGTCTGGATGATCTTGAACTGCGGGCGCCCGAGTACCTTGCCGGCGGGGTCGAGTGCGGCGGTGATCACGGTAGGCAGCAGCTGCACGGTGCGCACGGGTTCGATGACCGCAATGTCGACCATGCCATCGTTCATGCGGCAGTCGGGGAACAGGTTGATGTCGTTTTGGATGACCGAGGTGTTGCCTGCCATGCAGCAGATGCCGTCGAGCTCCTCGACAATGCCGTCATGCTCAATGGTAAAGTGCGCCACCGTGGGATTGGGCGTGGCGAGCGCGGACAGGAAGTAGGCGATCTCACCGATGTCGTTTTTGGTGGGGGCGGCCTTCATCATGATCTCGGCGTCGTAGCCCGATCCGGCGATGATGATAAAGCCGTGGCGCTTCTCGTTGCCGTTCTCGTCGAGCCAAAAGAGCTCGCCCATGTCTACCTTGACGGTGCGGCCGGCGCGGCAGGCCTTGGCGAGTGCCGCCGCCTCGGGGGCATTGCCGATGTTGTTGAAGAACAGGCAAGCCGTGCCGGAGGGGAAGACGAGCGTGGGGACGCCGCACCCGCGCATCTGGTCGAGCACGTTGGAAACGGTGCCGTCGCCGCCCGAGACAACCACGCGATCGAATTCGCGCACGTCTGCCACGGCGTCCTCGGGCTCCATGCCATCGCCGATAAAACGCATCACGACCTCGTCGCCGCCCTGCGCAAGGGCGTGTGTGAATGCGTAGATTTCATCTGAGCTGGGACCCGATGCCGGATTGTGGATGATAAGGCAGCGCATACTTACGTTCCCGTTCTGTGACTAACCGAGTATAGTTGTAGGGCAATGCCGATATCCTACCCGTGTTTTTCGGGCCTAACCTTATTCGATGGGTTGATATGTACATTTCCACACATCAGGCTCTGCTCGACTTTTGCCAGCGCGCCCGCGAGTTCGACGCGATTGCCGTCGATACCGAGTTTTTGCGCGAGCGCACGTTCCATCCGCGTCTGTGTTTGGTTCAGATTGCCACCCCTGCCGAGAGCGTAGCGGTCGATCCCCTGGTAATCGACGACCTATCGCCGCTGGCCGAGCTTATGGCCGACGAGAGCGTGACCAAGGTCTTTCACGCGTGCTCGCAGGATATGGAGGTCATGCTCCATACCGTAGGCGTGCTGCCGCGTCCGATTTTTGACACGCAGGTGGCCGCCGCCTTTTTGGGCGAGCGTCAGCAGATTTCGTATGGCGCGCTTGTTCAGACGTTCTGCGGTGTATCGCTGCCCAAGACCGAGTCGCTGACCGACTGGTCGCGCCGCCCGCTGACCGATAAACAGATCGACTATGCGATCGATGACGTCAAGTACCTGATCGTCGCCTATACCGAGATGATGAGCCGCCTGCGCGAGCTGGGCCGTGTGGACTGGGTGCTCGACGAGCTGCGCCCGCTGGCTGACGAGTCGCACTATCGCGCCGATCGCCACGAGGCGTTCCGCAAGGTCAAACGCATCAATTCGTGCAGCCGTCACCAGTTGGGTATTGCGCGCGAGCTTGCCGCTTGGCGTGAGGACCGCGCCGAGCGCCGCAACATCCCGCGCAAGTGGGTCATGTCCGACGACACGCTGCTGGCGCTCGTTAAGCGCAATCCCGTGCGCGTTGAGGAGTTCCGCAGCATTCGCGGCACCGATCAGTTGGGGGAGCGCGACGTGGACGGTGCGCTTATGGCCATCAAGCGCGGCGCAAGCTGCCCGCACGATCGCCTGCCGCTCATGGTGCGCGGGCATCGCCAGATCTCTCCGGAGCTGGAGAGCGTGACGGATCTCATGTACGCGCTTATCCGCCTGGTTGCCGAACGCTCGGGCGTGGCGACCTCGGTCATTGCCTCGCGCGATGACCTGGCCGACTATATTGAGCATCCCGAGCAGAGCCCCCTGCGCGAAGGCTGGCGCTTTGAGCTTGTGGGCTCGCGCCTGGACGATCTGCTCTCCGGCAATATGGGGTTGACGGTCAAAGATGGCAAAATTGAATTGCTATAGGTATATAGTTACGCGGTTTTACCAAACCGCGTAACAGCTCGACGCTGCAAACGGCCGAGAGCGGCAATCTGACGTTCAATCGTCGCTCGCGTACCAAAGTACGCGTCGCTTCTCTTTCACGTCACCTTGCTCGCTCTCGGCCGTTTTCGCTGACATTGCCAAAACATCGATGTTGATTTGCTGGTCAGTCGAATGGGTAGAATGCCTCCAACGTGTAACTCGATTCGGAGGAATTCGCATGCCTTATTACTATGGATACGGCTTTGGCATCGACCCGCTGTACCTGCTGGTTGTTCTTGTCTGTACGGTGCTTGGTCTTGCCGCGCAGAGCTATATCAACTCGACGTACAAGACGTGGTCCAAGGTACGCTCGGACGGCGACACGGGCGCTGCGGTTGCTCGCCGCATGCTCGACGCCAACGGTTGCAACGCCGTGGGTATCAAGGGCGTTGCCGGCGAGCTCACCGACCATTACAACCCGCAGGACAACAACCTGTATCTGTCGGACGCCAACCGCTCGGGCGGCTCGGTGGCAAGCGTTGCCGTCGCCTGCCACGAGGCGGGCCATGCCGCCCAGCGCCAAAGCGGCTATGCCATGATGAAGGTGCGCAGCGCCCTCGTGCCGGTTGTCAACTTTACCCAGAACACCTGGACGATCGTGCTGCTTATGGGCCTGTTCATGAACATCGCGGGACTCACGACCCTCGCGCTGATCTTCTTTTCGTTTAGTGTGTTGTTCCAGCTGGTTACGCTGCCGGTCGAGATCGATGCCAGCCGCCGCGCCGTGGCCTACATTGAGCAGTCGGGCATGAGCTCCAAGCAGGTCAACGGTGCCAAGAAGGTATTGACGGCAGCTGCGCTTACCTATGTGGCAGCGGCGCTCACCTCGATTATTCAGCTGCTCTACCTTATGGCACGCTACAACAGAAACTCCAACCGATAGCAAATGGGACTGACAGGCGCCGCGGGGATTTGTGTCCCCGCGGCGCTGTACTATGTGTGGGACTTGAATTTGCACAGGGCCGGAGCCCATGTGCACGATGACGAAAGGAGGCTGCGTGGCAGGCTGGAATCTAACCGGCAACAGCGTTTCCGCCGAGTTCGACGGGTCGGACGAGCGGGAGCGCAAAGAGCTCAGCGTGAGCCAGGCGGTCGAGATCGCCGCTGGTGCGCTCGATGCGATTCCGCAGCTGAGCGTCCTGGGCGAGGTCACCGGCTTTCGTGGCCCCAATGCCCGAAGCGGCCACTGTTACTTCCAGATCAAGGACGACTCGGCCGCCGTC
>DBGFLF010000299.1:0-16991 GCA_048528725.1 Collinsella sp. | reverse complement strand
ACCGCAAGCCCGGCATCAAACTGCTGGTGGACTTCATCACCAACCCCGCCTTTATGGCGACCGGCAACGCGGAGCGCCTGCAGCGTCTGCACGACGACATCAAGGGCAAGGACTGGTTCATGGCCCTGCTCGACATTGAGGAGTACATCCAGACCAAGGAGCGCGTGCTAGCCGACTACGAGGACCAGGACGCTTGGATGCGCAAGGCGCTCATCAATATCGCCAACGCCGGCACTTTCTCGTCCGACCGCACGATCTCCCAGTACAACGACGAGATTTGGCACCTGGGCTAATTCGCTTCCCTTACCCATCCTCTTGAGAAACGGAGCCGTGGCAACGCGGCTCCGTTTTTTGTGTCCCTGTGTTGCCCGTGGCCTGCCTCGACCAAAAATCTCGACCTGTAACATCTAGCCGACATAATTGGGTCTACCTGTTATAGATCAAGACAAACAGATTCCTCCGTTAAATTCATCTCGATCTGTAACAGGTAGACCCAATTTGGCCCTCCTCCTGTTACAGATCAAGACAAACTGACAGATGAACGGTCCCAACACAAAGAAAGGCTCCCCTCTCGCCCAGTGGACGGGAGGGGAGCCTTATATGTGACCGCGGCAAAAGGATGGCAATACCGCAGTCGCCCAAAGGAAGGGCCTGGTTGCACCGGGCCTAGATAAGGTTCTTGCCAGAGACCTTATCGAAGAGGTGGGTCGCGTTCTTCTCAAACTTGAACCAGATGGTGTCGCCAGCCTTGAGCGCGCCCTTGGCCTCGAGGTCGACGACGGGGATAATCAGGACAAACTGGCCGTCGGGAGCGGTCACGTGGACATGCTCGGTCGAGCCCATGAGCTCGGTCACCTCGACGGTACCCTGGAGCGCGCCCTCCTCGCCCTTGTCGGCAAGCAGGATCTGCTCGGGACGCACGCCGGCCGTAATCTCCTTCACGTCGCCGCCGTCCCAGTTGAGGGCAAGTTGAGCGCAAGTCTCGGGGGCGAGTGCCACGTTCATATCCTCGGTCTTGACGGTAAAGCCGTTGCCCGAGCGCACCAGCTGGGCATCGAAGAAGTTCATCTGCGGCACGCCGATGAAGCCGGCGACGAAGATGTTCGCGGGATGGTTGAAGACCTCCTGCGGCGTGGCGATCTGCTGGACGACGCCGTCCTTCATGACCACGATACGGTCACCGAGGGTCATAGCCTCGGTCTGGTCGTGGGTGACGTAGATGAACGTGCCCTTGATCTCGTGGCGCAGCTTGATGAGCTCGGCACGCATCTGGTTACGCAGCTTGGCGTCCAGGTTGGACAGCGGCTCGTCCATCAGGAAGACCTTAGGATCACGCACGATGGCGCGGCCGATGGCGACACGCTGGCGCTGGCCGCCCGAAAGCGCCTTGGGCTTACGGTCGAGGTATTCGGTAATGCCCAGGACCTCGGCAGCAGAGCGAACCTTACGGTCGATCTCGTCCTTGGGGACCTTCTTGAGCTCAAGCGTAAACGCCATGTTCTCGTACACCGTCATATTGGGGTACAGAGCATAGCTCTGGAACACCATGGCAATGTCGCGGTCCTTAGGCGCCACGTCGTTGACGCGCTTGCCGTCGATGAGCACGTCGCCCGAAGTGATGTCCTCCAGGCCAGCGACCATGCGCATCGTCGTGGACTTGCCGCAGCCAGACGGGCCAACGAGAACGACAAACTCCTGGTCATGCACGGTGAGATTAAAGTCCTCCACCGCGAGCACGCCGTCCTCGGTAACCTTGAGGTTGTGCTTCTTCTCCTCGGTCTTCTTCTTTTTGCCAAAGAAGCCCTTCTTTTTGGACTCGTTGTTGGGATACACCTTCTGAACATGTTTGAGAACGATCTCGGCCATGTCTTTACCTTTCGATATGCGGCGCCGCGCTGAGGGGCGCCGCAGAAACTTGCAAAACAGTTACGGCATCAGCCCTTGACGGCACCTGCCACCACGCCGTCGATGATGTACTTCTGACAGAGGATGTACATGATAACGATGGGGATAACGACCATCATGATGCAGGCCATCATGGGGCCGAGCTCGACGTGGCCGTAGCCGCCGCGGAAGTACTGGATCAAGATAGGAATGGTCTTGTACTTGGTGGAGTCGAGCGTAAGGTAGGGCAGCAGATAGTCGTTCCAGACCCACATGGTCTCGAGGATGCCGACCGAAAGATAGGTGGGCTTCATGATGGGAAGGACGATCTTAAAGAACACCTGGACCGGGTTGCAGCCATCAATCATGGCCGCCTCCTCGATCTCGAGCGGGATGTTCTTTACAAAACCGGCGAACATAAAGACCGCCAGGCCCGCGCCAAAGCCGAGGTAGATAAAGCAGATGTTGAACGGCGTGTTGAAGCCGATGCGGTCCGCCAAATTGGACAGCGTGAACATGAGCATCTGGAAGGGCACGACCATCGAGAACACGAACAGGTAATAGAAGAAGTTCGAGATCTTGCTGTTGACGCGCACTACGTACCAAGCGCACATGGAGCAGCACACCAAGATCAGCACGACCGACGTGACCGTGATGATGAGCGAGTACATAAATGCCGAGGCAAAGCCCTGCTCGTTAAGGGCGTGCATGTAGTTTGCGAGGCCGTTGAACGTCTCGGGCGTGAGCAGATCGAATGCCGTGGTGGTGCTGATTGCAGTCGCTTTCTTAAAAGAATTAAGCGCAATCATGAACACGGGGTAGATCCACGCGAGCGACAGGATCGTAAAGAAAATCGAGAGCGCGCGGTTGATAACCTTATCGCGTTTCATTACTGCTGCACCTCCTTGGACCTCGTGGCCTTAAGCTGGATCATGGAGATGGCCACGACCAGGATGCAGAAGATAACCGCCTTGGCCTGACCAATGCCCTGCCATGCGATACCGGCACGCGAATAGAACGTGTTGTAGATGTTCAGGGCGAGCATCTCGGTGGAGTGCGCGGGGGCGCCGCCGGTAAGGGCGAGGTTCTGGTCGAACAGCTTAAAGCCGTTGGTGATGGACAGGAACAGGCAGATGGTGATGGTCGGCATCAGGTTAGGGATCTTAACCTTCCAAAACGTCTGCCATGCCGTAGCGCCGTCGACCTTGGCGGCCTCGATGTAGTCGGACGGAATGGACTGCAGACCAGCGATGTAGATGATCATCATGTAGCCGACCTGCTGCCACAGGGTCAGGATGATAAGGCCCCAGAAGCCAGCAGCAGAGTTAAGGGCAATGAGCTGGGCGCCCACGTTGGAGAGTAGGCAGTTGATCAGAATCTGCCAGATGTAGCCCAGCACGATGCCGCCGATCAGATTAGGCATAAAGAAGATCGTACGGAAGATATTGGTGCCCTTGAGCGCTTTGCGGGTGAGCGCCTGCGCAATGGCGAGGGCGATCACGTTGATGAGCACCGTCGACAGGAAGGCAAACGCCACGGTAAAGAAGAACGACGTGGCAAACTGCGGATCGGACAGTGCGCGCACGTAGTTCTCGATACCGACAAAGTGCGTATTGTTGATGGTAATAAACTGGCAGAACGAGAGATAGAAGCCCTGGATAAAGGGGATCACGAACCCGATCATAAACGCCAGGCACGTGGGCAGCATAAAGAGCGGCCACCAGCGCTTGAGTGCTTTGCCCATAGAAGGGTCCTTTCAATATGCAGGGGGCGGGCAAACCAACGTCTGCCCGCCCCCTGTCGCTAATCAGATAGCTTGGGCAGCAACTACTTACTCGGAAGCAGCCTTCTCGGTCTTCCAGCCATCGACGAAGGCGTTCTTGACGCCGTCCCACTTGCTGTTGTCGGCAGCATAGGCGATCAGAGCCTGCTTGAGGTTCTTCTTCCACTCCTCAGAGGGGATGTAGACGAAGTCCCAAGCGACGGTCTTCTTGCCGTCCTTGGCCATGGCGACGGCCTGCTGCGAGAAGACATTGGTGGTTTCCTTGGCGCTCTTGAACGGGGCAGTCAGACCCATCTTGTCAGCGATGATGCTGGTGGCGGTGTCAGAAGTGACGCACCAATACATGAAGTCCTCGGTGGCCTTCTGGGCATCCTCGGAAGCCTGGGAGCTGACGCACCAGTAGTTCTCGCCGCCGGAGCACAGGCCCTGGTTCTCCTCGCCGTCGACACCGATGTAGATGGGCATCATGCCAATCTGATCGTCGGTCATGCCGGCCTTGACGAGGTCAGAGTAGGCCCAGGAGCCGTTCTGATAGAAGACGGCCTTGCCGGTTGCGAACTCGTTGGTGGCGTCGTCGCCGGTCTTGGAGGCAAGCTGCGAAGGATCGCAGGTGGAGTCGGTGATGTACAGGTCGAAAATCTGCTTGAAGTTGTCGAGATACTCGCCCTTGATCTCGTCGTCCTCCTGGTTGTGCTCCTTCTCGAACTCGTAGTAGAGCGGGAGGTTGGCGAGGTGGGTGGTGTAGCGCCAGCTGGAGGAGTCATCCATGCCAGCAGAAGTGAAGGCACCCTCAATGCCAAGCTCGTCCTTGCGGGCCTGGATGTCGTCGGCACAAGCCTTCAGCTTGTCGAAGGAGTTGATGTCCTCGGCCTTGTAGCCAGCCTTCTCGAGCAGCTGCTTGTTGTAGATGATGCCGTAGCTCTCCTGGACCCAGTCGATACCCAGATCCTTGCCATCGGACTGCAGAGCCAGGGAGTCGTCAATGAGCTCACCGCGGAGCTTGGTATCGGACAGGTCGGCGCAGTAATCCTTCCAGTTCTTAAGGCCGGTGGGGCCGTTGACCTGGAACAGGGTCGGAGCGGAGCTCTTGGACATCTCGGACTTGAGCTTCTCCTCGTAGGTGTTGGAGGCAGCGGTCACGATCTTGACCTCGACGCCCTTCTCCTTCTTATAGGCCTTGGCGATCTCCTTCCACTCCTTGTCGACCTCGGGCTTGAATTGGAGGAAGTAGACCTCGGCAGCGTCACCAGAAGCAGAGGAGCCGGAGCCGGCAGAACCACCGCAGCCCACGAGACCCAGACCAAGAACCGCAGCCGCGGAACCAGCAAAGCCCAGGAACTGCCTTCTGCTCATTTCGTTCTTCATTACAATCCACCCTTTCACACCGTGGCGGCACCCTTTGCCGCCGCCTTCGGAGATTGGCTCGGGGACTTTGCCCCTTTTGCTGATTTGTACGATACGCTATTTGGCTAGTTGTTTGAACAAGTATTACTAGAGCGGTAGGAAAACTTCGGTGAACGGTAATTTCAACTTGATACTTGACAAGTTTTGTATAAACAATTATTTGTTATCGAATGCAGAGAAAACGCCAGGTCAAGCCGATGTATCGTCGGTTTGACCGGGCGTTTTCGCTTTGATGGCATGAGTCTCGTCAGGCTTCGAGCTAGCCGGCTATCGCTTGGAGTTGACGCGGTAGTGGAAGATCTCGGGATGCGTGCGGGCATGCGTGACCTCGAACAAGATGCCGTCCGAGGTGTACGACTGGCTCTCCATAACGGCGACGCAATTGTACTTGCCAAGGTCCAAGTAGCTGCAGTCCTCATCGTTGGCGAGCTCGACACTCACCGTACGACGGCTCGCCATCACCTTGACGCCGCGTTTGTGCTCCAGATAGTCGTAAATTGATTTTGCGGCAATCTCGGGCGTCAGGCCCTTGGCGATCGACTCCAAAAAGTAACCATGGTCTACTTGGCGTGCATTGCCGTTAAGGCTTCGGACACGCACCACGCGAATCAACTCCTCGCCCACCTTAAAGCCCAGGCGACGAGAGAGTTGCTCAGTGCAAATCAAATGTTCAAAAGACTTGACCTCGGTCGATGCGACGGCATTGTTGCGCTTTGCAAATTCGCCAAACGACTCGACTTCCTCGAGTGCGCCCAGCATGTCGGTTTCGCCCTTGAGCCAAATAACGCGCACGCCCTTGCCGTGTATGGGCTGCACAAACATCTCGTCTGCCAGCATGCTCAAAGCGCGGCGGACGGTATTGCGCGTGCAGCCAAATTCCGCGGTCAGCTCGGCTTCGGTTGGCAGCATCTCCTGAAACGCATAGGTCCCGTTAATGATGCGCGAACGGATCTCGCGGTAGATTCCTTCGTAAATCGCTTTTGGCATGACTTCACCTCTACATTATTTATTTCCGGCTAGGCACGATAGCATTTCTTAAAGTTGTTTAAACCGAATATCGGTAAAGCGACAGGATTTAACCGTTGACGGTTTCTGTCGTGCCCAAATCGGTTTCGCTCAAAACTGCCGGCACAACAATCGTCTGGTCCTCTACAATGAATCCATTGTTTAAACGTTTCCCCACGCGCAACGCGCCTCGATATTCGGAAGGCAGAACATGCTGCAAAAAATCCAACGCTTTGGCGGGGCAATGTTCGCTCCCGCCATGCTGTTTTCTATATCGGGCCTCATGGTCGGCGTCTCCGCTCTCGCAACGACTGCGGACATCGTCGGCGATCTAGCCGTATACGGAACCCCTTGGTACGTTTTTTGGGCCATCATCCAGCGCGGCTCATGGACGGTCTTTAAGCGCCTCCCGCTCCTTTTTGCCGTAGCGCTGCCTATCGGTCTTGCCCAAAAGCAACCGGCACGCTGCTGCCTCGAGGCACTCGTGGCCTATTTTGCCTATTGCTTCTTTTTGAGCGAGATCATTAAGCTGAGCGGAGACAACCTTGGGCTTAAGTACCCGTCATCTTTGACCCCCGCCAACGGTATCACCGTCATCGACGGCATCAAGACGCTCGACACCGGCATTATCGGCCCGCTGGTGGTATCGGCAACCGTCGTCGCCATCCATGACCGCTTCTACGATGCCAAGGTTCCCGATTGGCTCGGCACCTTCTCGGGCTCCTCGCTGGTCTACCTCATCAGCTTTTTTGCCGTGTTTGCCCTTGCCGCTATCTCGGCCGCCATCGTGCCCTCCGTATACGCAATGACCGAAACGCTGCGCCATGCACTTACGAGCGTCGGCCCCTTTGGCGTGGGCATCTTTGTGTTTTTGGAGCGAGCGCTCGAGCCCATGGGGCTGCACCACCTGCTCTACATGCCGATCTACTACGACAACCTGGTCATTAACGACGGCATCTACGCCACGTGGAGCAGCTTGCTCCCCATCCTCTCCCATAGCACGCGCCCCCTTAATGAACTTGCGCCGTGGGCCGGTTTTACCGCCACCGGCTGGGTCAAGCTCTTTGGCCTTCCCGCCATCGCAGCCGCGTTCTACTCCACCGCAAAACCCGAGCGCCGCGCCGGCCTCAGGGTCATCCTTGTTCCCGCCATCATCGCCTCGGTGGTTTGCGGCGTTACCGAGCCACTCGAGTTTCTCTTTATGTTCACCCACCCCGGGCTCTTTTTTCTCTACGCCGTCTTATCGTCTTGCCTTGCCACAACCATGAATCTCTTTGGCATCGTCGGCATCTTCTCGGGCGGCCTCATGGAGATGGCAGCCTTCAACTTTATTCCGCTCATGCGCACGCATGCCGGTGCCTATCTTTTGGCGCTCGGTATCGGCCTTGCCTTTAGCCTCATCTTTTTTGTTAGTTTTCGAGCACTCATCTTGATCTATGACCTTAAGACGCCGGGCCGCGAGGATCATGTCGCCAATCGCGCGGCAATCGATCGTTTAACGGAAAGCGGCTTTGCCAAAGAGCAATCTCCCAATGACGAGGTCAATAGTCGATCCGATCAAGATCACATCCTCGCTGAGCGGGTAATTCAGCTTTTAGGTGGTGTTGGCAATATTGTGGGCGCAACCAACTGTGCCACGCGCCTGCGCGTCGAGGTCGCAGACCCTTCCATCGTTGCAGATAACGCGTCGTTTGTCGCGGTGGGCGCCAAGGGCCTCATCATTACGGGCAAGACCGCCCAGGTGATCATCGGCATCTCCGTTCCCCGCGTTAAAGAGCATTTTGACCAGATCATGGGCCTCGAGCCGGAATTTGTGCCCACCACCTCGGCCTCCCCTGCCGCCAGCGCAGCCCATAATCGCAGCGATATCTGTTTCTTCGATATCGACGGAACGCTCGCCTGGCAAGACCCTCGAGCGGCACAAGAGCTTCCCGAGAGCGAGCGTGACCTGTCCCCTTATCCCAACGAGGCGGTCTCGCAGGCCATCCGCGATTTCGTTGCAAACGGCAACATGGCCTTTATCTGCACAGGACGCACCCTCAGCTGCATCCACCCCAAACTTCTTGAGCTGCCCTGGACCGGCATCGTCTGTCTTGCGGGCGGTTACGCCGAGATCGACGGACACGCAATTCGCGATCTGTCGATGACGCCCAGTATGCTGCAGCGTCTTGCCCCCTACCTTGAGCAATCGGGCGAGGTCATCCGCTTTGAGGGCCTCAACGGCGTCGTGCGCATGAGTGCCGATGCCCCCGATGCCCCCGGATACGCGCGCACCCTGGGCGACGCAGTCACGCAGCTGCAACATTACAGTGTCTACAAGATCTTGATGTCTACATCGCTCGCCAACCACATCGCTCAAGATAAGACACTTGAGCCGCTGCTGTGCTTTAACGAGCTCGAACTCGAGGTAACCGAAATCTCGCCCCGCGAATGCACGAAGCGCGGGGGCATCCAGTCTGTACTCGACGCCCTCGATCCCCACCACGGAACCGTATACGGCATTGGCGACGCCAGCAATGACATCTCGCTGATGAACGCCGTCGATGTCGGTATCGCCATGGGCAACGCACCAGACTATCTCAAGGATAAGGCCGATTACGTGACCGACACCGTCGATCATGACGGTGTCGTTGCGGCGCTCGAGCATTTTAGGCTGATTTAGGCACGCTCCATCAAACGCACGCCCGTTGTCCTAAATCGCCAAAACTGCCGCGCCAAACGCCCTGATGTGGCAATATGTTGTCTGCATATTGCATCAACGCAACCTCAGAAAGAATGCGAGAACCCGTGTCCAGTCCGTTTACCAGCTTTTTAGCCCAGCACTTTGACCAGATTAACGACTATCTGGCCACGTTCTTTGACGGACAGGCGACCTCTGCCGATATCGAGCGCTACCTGTATGCGCCGCTCTCGGCTTTTACGGCCAACGCCGGCAAGCGCCACCGCCCGCTTATCTGTATGCTCGCCGCAACCGCAGTGGGCGGCAGCTTTGAGAGCGCCCGCAGCGCCGCGGCAGCCATCGAGCATTTCCAGTCGGGCGCGCTGATCCACGACGACATCGCCGACAACGGACAGCTTCGTCGAGGCAAGCCCTGCATGCACCTTACCGAGGGCACGGGCCTTGCCATCAATTGTGGCGACCTGGCGCTCACCATGGTCACCAAGACGGTTCTCGACGACCCTACGCTGGAGTCCGACGTGAAGCTGCGCGTGCTCCACGAGCTTACCGAGATGATCGTCCGCACCATTGAGGGTCAAGCACTCGACCTGGGTTGGGTCCGTGACGGGCGCTTTGATATCTCGGTTGATGACTACCTGGACATGGCGACGCACAAGACCGCGTTTTACAGCGGAGCCACGCCGCTTGCCGCCGGAGCCATTATCGGCGGCGGCAGCGATGAGCAAATCGAAGCGCTGCGCGCCTTTGGCCTACACACAGGCCTTGCCTTTCAGATTCAGGACGACCTGCTCAACCTTGTCGGCACTAAGGAAGCCGCCAACAAGGACTTCCGCACCGACATCACCGAGGGCAAGCGCACGCTTGTCGCCGTACACGCCCTCTCTGATAAGCGCCACCACGACGAGGTCGAGGCGATTCTTTCCTCGGGCACCGATGATCCCGCGCAGCTCGCACGCGCCGTGGAGATCTTCCAGGAGACCGGCTCTATCGATTACGCCCACACTTACGCGCTCGACCTGACCGCTAAGGCCAAAGCGGCCATCGAGAACGTTGAGCTTGATCCGCACGCACGCGAGCTGTTCCTCTCCATGGCAGATTTCTTTGTGGAGCGCCTTAACTAACGGGTGTTATAAAACCTGTCAGCAGCGTATTTAGGCACAACTTGCTACACTGTTGAGTGCATGTTTATGCATCCCTTTGCGTTGTCTATCCGACAGACGCTCAAATAGTACGAATGGTACGCCGAAAGGGGTTCGTTCATGGAACCTATTACAACGGGCATGCAAGGAGCAGCCGTCGAGGACGTGCAGTCTCGTCTCCTGCAGCTCGGCTACACGATTGATGCCGCCGAAGTCACCGACAAGTACTTTGGAGCCACCACTGAGCAGGCCGTCAGCACCTTCAGGCTCGACAGCGGCCTTGCTGCCGGTCATGCCGTCGATATCCCCTGTTGGAGCGCCCTTGTAGACGCTTCGTATAAGCTGGGCGACCGCACCCTCTATCTGCGCATGCCCAATTTCCATGGCGCCGATGTGCAGGCCCTGCAGCGCGCTCTCAACGTTTTGGGCTTTGCCTGTGGCGAAGACGACGGCTACTTTGGTCCGCATACCGAGGCCGCCCTGCAGCAGTTCCAGGAAAATGTCGGCCTGTTTGCCGACGGCATGGCCTTCCAGGACACCTACGCCTACATCAACCGCCTGCACCATGTGTGGGAGGGCAAGCCCTCGGTCACCGAAGCCGAGTCCCGCATCGGTTTTGCTCGCGCCGCCAACGTGCTCGAGCGCTTCCAGATTGCCGTTATCGGCGAGGACCCCATCGCGCGCAGTGTTGCGTCGCGCATGTGGAATATCGCCACGGCAACGACCGACAACAGCGGCATGATGCTCTGCGACTCCGAGGTCCCAACCGACGTTGACCTGGTGCTCGAAATCGCAAGCGACGAGCTGCCCGCCGACGCCGCACCGCGCGCCACGATTGCCCTCGCCGAGTGCCACAACCTGGCCCAGCGCATCCGCACTGCCAATGTCGCCGCGCAGCAGAAGCCGGCTCGCATTCGCATTGAGCTCACGGGCATGACGCGCTACAACGGCACCTTCACGGCCAGCGACGCGCAGACACTCGCCGTACGCCTGCTCGACGGCGTTTGCGATGCCCTCGCAGATTAGGTAAACTAAACGAGTTGCTTTTGGGCAACACCATACATTGGGACGTAGTTCAACGGTAGAACTCCGGTTTTTGGTGCCGGCTGTTGGGGGTTCGAATCCCTCCGTCCCAGCCATTAAAATTGAGCGCCCTGAGCCCATAACGGCCCAGGGCGCTTTCTTGTGGGCAAGCGGAGGGATTCGAACCCGCAAGGGTGCAGAGCTGAGGAAACGCGAAGGCGCCCCAAGCCCATTAGGACCAAGAGCGTCTTACATCTTGAAATATCAGCCCAATTCCGAAAAGCGAGCCGCCTTCTACAACGTGCCGTGTGGCCCCGACGGGCCGGGCATTAAGTTTGTCGCGAGTTCCGCACGCAAAGAAGGCCACTTAATGTGGCCTTCGTCTTGCGCAGGACTGTAGAGCAGCAAACTTAATGCCCGGCCCGTCGGGGCCACACGTCCCTAGTTGTTCAGCATGCGGTCGAAGCTTCCCGAGTCGCCATCCCGATAGTCTGCGGTCATCAGAATCTCCTGCGGAATGCGCCCGCCTTCACGTAGCACGTTGCGGAACTGCACGCGCGTAACCATGGGCAGATCCTTGATCGTCGCTGCCAGGTTCTGCGGCACGCCCTGGTTGGCAGCCGCGGGCTCGCACTCGCCGCCGGCCTTCACGCGACGCTTATGCTCGGCGAGCATGGCGCGGTACATGCCGGCATGCAGGCGAATCTCAACCACATTGGCATTGCGAGCCTGTTCGACGATGCGCGCGCCCTCGCGATCGATATCGCCTACGTAGTAGACGTAGTTAAAGCGATAGCCAATCTCGGCCAGATAATCGTCCAGGGCATGCGAGACGCTCGCCTTGCATCCGCCGCCAAAAATCACGCCGCCCACCTTGATGCCAAAGAGCTTGGCGTGCTTGCGGCCACGCAGCAGCTTGACGATCTCGTCGTAGGTGTCCAGGTTCTCGACCATAATGAACGGCTTGTCGGCTCCCAGCGTAAAGAAGCCCGTAAAGTGCACGGGGCGATTGGGGGCGACCTTGATCGCCTGCATGCTGATGCCCTTTTCGGTCATACGTCTGATCAGGCGCTCACCGTGCTTGCCGTCAAAAGCCTTCTCGTCGTTAAAGATCTGGTAGGCACGCTGGCGGCGCGAGGCAACCGGCGTATCGGCACCTCGGTTCTGCTCGATCCAAGCCTGGATGATTGCGATTTCCTCGGCAATCTTGCGGTTGGACATCTCGTTGTGCTGAGTGCGCTGCGGAGCCTTTTTGCCGTCCTTGCCCTCGACCTTTACGATCTGTGTCTGCTGCTCCTTGATCTTAGAGAGCGCCGTGGGCGTAGGGACAACCTTGAGCAGCTGCCTGCCTAAAACGCGGGCAAGGGCAAACGCCGAGACCTCGCCGTGGACGGACGACTTGGGCTGCTGGGCAGCAGTATCTGCTGCGGCAGACTCCGGCTTCTTCTGAGACTTGCGCTTAGAATCGCCCTGGGAATTGCGCTCGTGCTTCGGCAAGGACGCCTGCTTCTGCGGACGATTGGACTTGCTCTCCTTCGCCGGCTGGCGCTTAGGCTGCCCCGAAGAAACCTCGGCCTTCGCATCCTCGTTCTGCGGCGTGGTCTTCTCGGTTGCAGTCTCGGCATGGGAACTGCGGCCCCCACGATGGCGACGGCGGCGAGGCTTGCTCGACGCGCCCTGCTCCGCCTGCTCATCAGTAGGCTGCTGGCCCTTGGCCTCGGCATCAACCTCAAGCTGCGGCTCAACAGGCTTCTGCTCGCGAGCCGCCGGCTCAACGGTCTTCTCGTCCTGGGTGGTCGAAACCGACTCGCCCTTCTCCTGACGCTTTACGGGATATGCACGTCCCGCAAAACCGCGACCAGGACGACACGAACCCGGAGCCTTCTTGGCAGACTCCTCAACATCGTCTGCAACCTCAGAAGACTCTTCAACCTCACGCGCGGCATCCTGCTGTGCAGTCTTAAAGTGAGCACCGCGACGACGCTTGGGCTCTTGGGCCTCCACGGGCTTTTGCTCCCTCGCGGGCTTCTGCGACTCGGCAGCAACCTCGGTCTCAACAGCCTCAGCATCCGTCTCACCCTTTTGAGCAACGGCGCGACGGAAGCGCTCCTGCTGGGCGCGGCGCTGCGCATCGCGCTTGCCACTCCCGCCAAAACCGCCGCGGCCGGCCTTGGCCGTAAAGGCGCGAACGACGCTCTCGTCAAGCAGCTCGTCGGTATCGACATGCTCGCGCGGAGCCGTTTCCACCGAAGCGGGCGCCTCGACAACGTCCTCGACGGCCTCTTCGGCAACCTCGACGGGCCGCTCCTGGGCATCGTTAATCTCGGCATTGATGGTATAGAACGCCGGGCGCCCGTTAATGCCGCTACCCTCGATCTTGGTCACGATCTTTGCCGCGATAAGCTCATCGCGCATCGCCTTGGTGTCGCACTCCTTATCGACGGAGCGGAAAATCTGCGCCAGCGCACTCGACTTAATCTTGAGCGCCTTGCGGCAAAGCAGGTCGTAGGCAACCAGCTTGGCACGCTCAGCAGAAAGCGACGTCTGGCTGCTCAGGCGCTCAGCCAGAGCATCGACATTTTGTTGGTTATCGGAATATACCGTCTTGGCCACGGGGCCCCTTTCATATGCACACATATACGTCTATATGGTACAACGCGCGCCCTTATCCACGCAAAACATCTGCGAGAACACTCGAGCGTCACCCGCTTTTGCATGAAAAAAGACCGAGCCCGCGAAGTCGCGGACCCGGTCTTTCCGAGTCATATAGATGTGACGTTCAACTCGTCAGGTCGACTAAGCCTTGGCGGCCTCGGCGTCGGCGGGAGCCTCGGCAGCAGCGGCGCGGCCATACTCGGCCTTGCCCATCTCGGACCACTCGGGCTCCTCGTCGGGCATGGAGCCAGCCTCCTTGCCGAAGAACTCCTTGAGGCAGTTAACGGCAACGATGAGGCCCAGGACCATCAGCAGGACGGCAAAGACGAGCTGCAGGCCCTTGGTGGCGGCGACGGAGACGGCGGCCGTGGTGGCGGTAGCCGGGATGGTACCGAAGAAGCCGTAAGCCTGGACGGCGGTCATGCAGCCCATGGCGCTCTGGACCAGCGAGGTGAAGGTGCAGCAGAGCAGGAAGGCGACGGGCACGTAGAGCATCCAACCCTTGCGGCCGGTGCACTTGCAGAACACGGCGAGGGTGATCATGGTCATGCCGCCGAGCAGCTGGTTGGAAGCACCAAAGAGCGGCCAGATGTTGGCATAGCCACCAAAAGCGAGGGCGAGACCGGGAAGCAGGGTGACGACCGTGGCGAACCAGGGGTTGCCGAGGACCTTCATGTAGCCAGCCTTGGACTCGATGGCCAGGGCGTCGTTGGTCTGGGCAAAGAACTCGGAGAACGAGGTGCGGGCGATGCGGGCGACGGCGTCGAGCGAGGTCAGAGCCAGAGCGGAAACGTTCATGGTCATGAAGACGGTAGCGAGCGTGCCGTCAACACCGAAGGCTTGCATACCGCGGGAGATGCCAGCGGCGAAGATCTGGAACGGGGTGGAAGCGACGCCGGCGTTGAGGGCGCCGGTACCGGCGGTGTTCATGTCGGAGAACATGATGCCGGCGACGATGATGGCAAGGATGCCGACGAAGGACTCGACGATCATGGCGCCGTAGCCGACCTTGACGGCGTCCTGCTCCTTCTCGACCTGCTTGGAAGAGGTGCCGGAAGAAACGAGGCTGTGGAAACCGGAGAGAGCACCGCATGCGACGGAGACGAACAGGACCGGGAACATCATGCCGGAGGCAGTGGAGAAGCCGGTGAAGACCGGAGCGGTGATAGTGGCCTGACCGTTGACGCCCAGGACGACGATGCCGAGGACAGCGCAGACGATCATGACGATCATCATGATTGAAGTGAGGTAGTCACGCGGGGTCTTGAGCATCTGGATGGGCATAGCGCCAGCGAAGACCAGGTAGACCATGACGACGGCGAACCACTGGAACTTATCCAGGTAGACCGGGAACTGCATACCGACGGCGAACATGAGAACCATGAGGACCACGCCGGTGACGAACTCGGCAGCGCCGGTGAGGTTGAACTTCTTCTGGGCCCAACCAAAGGCGATAGCGACGAAGGTGAACAGGATGGAGATGGTACCAGCGCAGCCGGCGGCATAGGACTTGGTGAAGTCGATGGCACCGGTAGCAGCACCAGAAGCGTCAACGGCCGGGGTGAACATGAACGTCTTGCAGACCATGTCGGTGAAAGCGGCGATGACGATGATGCAGAACAGCCAGCAGAACAGCAGGAACAGGCGACGGCCAGTCTTGCCGATGTACTTCTCGATGAGCTGAGCGAGCGACTTGCCGTTGTTCTTCATCGAAGCGTACAGAGCACCAAAGTCGTGGACTGCACCAAAGAAGATGCCGCCGACGAGGACCCAGAGCACGACGGGCAGCCAGCCAAAGGCCATGGCGACGATCGTACCCGTAACAGGACCAGCACCGCAGATCGAGCTGAACTGGTGCGAGAACGCGGTGAAGGCGGAGACGGGCGAGAAGCTCTTGCCGTCCTTCATGCGCTTGGCCGGCGTGAGGGCCTCTTTGTCAACGCCCCACTTGTTGGCCAGCCATCGGCCATAGCCCAGATAGCCGCAGGCGAGCACCGCCGCGGCCACAACCATGAGCAAAACTCCGTTCATTACATTTCCTCCTCTAAAAAGAACTTCCTAGACATAAAAAATGAGGGCCGTCGGTTGCGCTCGACGGCCCTCATCTTCATCAGCCGCCCGTTATCGTACGGGCTAGCTGTATGTGCTAACCCGCATCAGATAATTACTACGCTGATAATGTTTAGCTGATGCGTGAACATGTCTAAGAAATCCTCTTCAATCATGATGTGAACGATCCGTGCGTGTTCACATCCCCCAGTGGTTGAAAAGGAGTATGAAACTTTAGTTACCTAAAGTCAACGCAAATATGTAATGAATTTTCAACTTTTTTGAATTTCTCGGTACAAAACGCCATTGACCTCGGACTTTACCCCACGACAGTTTTTGCATGAGAGATGCCCCTGAGAGCCGCGGGAGCCGGGCGGCGCATATGAACTTTCCTGCTCTACAGTCCTGCGCAAGACGGAAAGCACATTAAGTGCTTTCCTTTGCGTGCGGAACTCGCGATAAAGTTCATATGCGCCGCCCGGCTCCCGCGGCTCTCAGGGGCTCCCATCCCAAATGTGCGGAGCAAAGCTCCGCACACCAACTTTTTCTTTCAGCTAAAGAACGCTGGAAATTCGACGCTGGCTTGTTAACCTTGCTGGACGTTGTCGACGCCAAACCAGCCCAGAAGCTATATCGATACAGAAAGGTCCCCGGACGGAGGGGCCGGATATAAGGTTTATCGCGAGTTCCGCACGCAAAGAAGGCCACTTAATGTGGCCTTCGTCTTGCGCAGGACTGTAGAGCAGGAAACCTTATATCCGGCCCCTCCGTCCGGGGACCGCGCCGTACCAGCTACAGCGTCATGTTCGGATCGGCGTCGACATCGAACGGCGAGATTTCACCTCGGTCGAATTTACGGCGAGCGACCTCCGCGATCATGGCTGCGTTATCGGTACAGGCAGACAAGGGCGGCACCGTTACGCGAATCCCCTGACGCCCAAGCTTCTTGATCATCATCTCGCGCAGATGCGGGTTGGCCGAGACGCCGCCACCGATGCAGTATTCCTTGCATCCGGTAGCGTGCAATGCGTTTTTGGCCTTCTTGTACTGCACGTCAAAGACAGCTGCCTCAAACGAAGCTGCCAGATCGGGCAGGTGAATCGTGCGCCCGGCCTTGGTCTCCTGTTCAATGTAGAGCGTCACAGCGGTTTTAAGGCCCGAAAGCGAGAAGCGATAGTCTCCTCTGCTGTTAAGCGCACGGGGGAAATCGATCGCCTTGGGGTTGCCCGTCTCGGCCAGCCTGGAAATGATGGGGCCACCGGGATAGCCCAGACCCAATGCCTTGGCTACCTTGTCGAAGGCCTCGCCCACAGCGTCGTCGAGCGTCTCACCGAGCACCTCGTAGTCGCCCCACGCCTTTACGTGCACG
>DBGFLF010000298.1:0-3940 GCA_048528725.1 Collinsella sp. | reverse complement strand
AAAAGGTGAACGTTCACCTAATCGCAACAACTCGTTGGCTGTATTATGACAAGGACATACTCGAAACCGATTTCGCAACGGTTAGAGAGTGCATTGTACGTTCGTCGTAGATTGCCGGGCAGCTTGGTCGCGCCCGCCGGTCGCATTGCGGCGAACGCCTTCACCCGGATCGAAAGGATCACCATGGAACAGCACACCGATTGCTCGTACTGCATGTGCGGGACCGACAACACGCTCGTCGATGCCTTTGGCATCCCCATGCTCGACCTGCCCGCCAGCAAGCTCATCTTGTTTAAGGAGCAGAGCCACAAGGGCCGCGTGATCGTGGCCTCCAAGCAGCACGTCGATGACATTTCCTGCATGTCCGAGGAGGACGCTGCCGCCTTTATGGCCGATGTCCGCCACGTCGCCGCCGCGCTGCACAAGGCGTTCAACCCCGACAAGATCAACTTTGGCGCCTACGGCGACACCATGCATCACCTGCATGTGCATATCGTCCCCAAGTACAAGAGCGACCCGTTTGAGTTTGGCGACGTGTTTGCCATGAACCCCGGTCGCGTCACGCTCGAGCCGGCTCAGTACGACGAAATCGCCCAGGCAATCATCGACAACCTGTAAAACTTCGTCCCCTATAAGTTGCGGTGAAATACGGACTGTTTAGCGGCTTAGCTGGCTCCAATAGTCCGTATTTCACCGCAACTTATGGGGGGCGGCGTTGCGATAGTATTACGTGTTGGTATTTGACTAACCGAGGACTTATCCGAGGGCTTTATGGAACAGCACCAGCATTATCAGAGCCTGCAAGACCAGGCATACAACGCATTGCGCTCCAAGATCATCTATGCCGAGCTCAAGCCCGGCACGCGCCTTTCGGCGATTGGCTTGGAAAAGGAGACGGGGATCGGGCGTACGCCCATTCGTGAGTCCTTTGTGCGCCTGCGCGAGCAAGAGCTGGTGGAAACGCGCCCCAAGAGCGGCACCTATGTCTCAAAAATTAGCATGGAGCGTGCCGAGAACGCCTGCTTTTTGCGCGAAAAGCTCGAGAGAAGCGTGCTGATCAAATGCTGCTCGGCTGCCACGCCCGAGCAAAAGCGCCAGCTTGAGCAGATTCTTGCCGAGTCTGAGTCGCTCGACCACAGCGAGACGCGTCGCTTCTTTGACCTGGATAACCTGTTCCACGAGACGTGCTTTGAGATTGCCGGTCGCCACATGCTGTGGGATTGGATGAAGAGCATCAACACGCATTTTGAGCGGTATAACTGGCTGCGTGCGGTGTCGCAGGATCTGGACTGGGAGCCGATTCGTCGGCAACACCGCCGAATCCTCGAGGCCATTAAAGAGGGCGACACCGATACGGCGAGCTATCTGGCGCAGACGCATCTGCATCTAATGCCAGAAGAGCAGGGCCCGGTCATCGCCTTGCATCCCGATTACTTCGAGCTGCCCAAAGACTCGTCCATCTAATCTATCCCCTCATACGTTGCGGTGAAATAGGGATTGTTGTGCGGTCCAGGTGGCGCAAACAGTCCCTATTTCACCGCAACTGCGTTGGGGCGTGACCGGGGCATAAAAATGCGGTGCCGTTTGGAGGAACAGACCGGAAGCAAGGGGTCGATTCCTCCAGACGGCACCGCATTTGTTTTGGCGCTCTGGATTATGTTGAGGCAAAGATTCGGCCGAGGAAAAAGCGGCTCGGGGGCGTGTCGCTTCCGTCACGTTCTATCAGCATACAAGACGGTTTCGGTTCTTGTCCGTGACGGAAACGGCACGCTTCCGAGCCGCTTCAAAAAAGAGGGCGCGGTCTAGGTCGCGCCCTCCACGATAGAGAGCTGGATTAGGCGCGGACCTTCTTGACGACGTCCATGGCCTCGCGAGCGATCTGCTCGACCTTGGAGAAGTCGCCGTCGGCGAACAGGGCCGGCTTGACCATCCAGGTGCCACCGCAGGCGATGATGGCAGAGGAGCTCAGATACTCCTCGACGTTTGCGGTGCTCACGCCGCCGGTGGGCATAAAGCGGTGACCGACAAACGGAGCGGCGAGGGCCTTGATGGTGTTGAGGCCGCCGTACTGAGCAGCGGGGAAGAACTTGGTAACCTTGAGGCCCAGGTTGACGGCAGCGGTGACCTCGGAGGGGGTCACGGTGCCGGGCAGCACGGGCAGGTCGATGTCGATGCAGTGCTTGACGACGGCCTCGTTGTAGCCTGGGGAGACGATGAACTTGGCACCGGCGGCACGGGCCTGCTCAACCTGCTCGACAGTCAGGACGGTGCCGGCACCGACGCACATCTCGGGCTCGGCCTCGGCCATGGCGGCGATGCACTCGGCAGCGCAAGCGGTGCGGAAGGTGACCTCGGCGGACTTCATGCCGGCGGCCATCAGGGCGTGAGCGAGCGGAGCGGCGTCCTCGACCTTGTCGAGCACGACGACCGGTACGATGCCCAGGGACTCAAGCGTGGTGTAGAACTGATCGAACATGATGTTCCTTTCGATGTGCGGCGCGCGAGTGCGCGTAATTGCTAAAGAAGATTGGCCATGAGCCGGTTCCGGATTGGTTATCGGAGGCACTGCTTGGGTCACAAGCAATTTCGGAACCGGCTACGAGGCCAGTCGTGAAGGAATGCCAGGCAGAGCCGGAATGGGACTAAGTGGTTCTACCTGGCCGGAGAAATCGGGGAGCGGGTTGCAGAGGTATGGGTATGGGAAACTGCAGCCCGCGGAATGGGGAACGAATTAACGGGCGACGCGGGTGCCACCGTCGGCGGCGTTGGCCACGGCAGCGATCTCGTCGGCGGTCACCAGGTTGGAATCGCCCTTGATGGTGAGCTTGAGGATCGAGGCCGCGATGGCGTAGTTGACGGCGTCCTGCGGATCGAAGTCGTTGATGAGGGCGTGGACGAGGCCGGCGTTGAAAGCGTCGCCGGCGGCAACGCCCTCGAGCACGTGCACGTCGTGAGCAGGGGAGAACCAGTGCTCGCCGCTCTCGGCGTCATAGAGCATGCCCATCCAGATGGAGCGCTCGACGCAGGAGATGTTACGGACGACCGAGGCGACCTTCTTGCAGCCGTACTCGGCGCAGATCTGACGGGCCATCTCGACGTAGGTGTCGCGCTCCTCGATGCCGTGGGCAAGGGAGCCGGAGACGCAGGTCATGCCGAGGCCGGCAGGTGCGTCCTCGTCGTTGGCGATGCAGATGTCGACGAGCGGCAGGAGCTCCTTCATGGTTGCCTGCGACTTCTCGGGCGACCACATCTTGCCGCGGTAGTTAACGTCGCACACGGTGGTGATGCCCTTGGCGCGGCAAGCGGTGAGAGCATCCTTGCAGGCGGCAGCCATCTCGTCGGAGACGGCGGGCGTCACGCCGGAGAAGTAGAAGACGTCGATGCCCTTGAGGATCTCGTCCCAGTCAAAGACATCGCGCTTGGCCATGTTGATGGCGGAGTACTTGCGGTCGTAGACGCAGCCGTTGCCGCGCTGCGAGGCGCCGACCTCAAACACATAGGAGCCAAGACGGTCGCCCTGGCGCACGACGCGCGTGGTGTCGACGTCGTAGACCTTCAGCGAGCGCAGAGCGCACTCGCCCAGGCGGTTGGCCGGAACGACGGAAACGTAAGCGGCCTTGTCGCCCTGATAGGCCAGGGAAAGCGCGGTGTTTGCCTCGGCGCCGCCGTAGCGGACGTCGAACTCGGTGGCCTGCTCAATACGCAGGTGATCTTTGGGCGAGAGCCTCATCATGATCTCGCCGAAGGTAAGAACCGTTTTACCCATGGTCGCGTAGCTCCTTTTGTCTGTGCGTACACCTTTGATATGGCGTTGGCACGGAGGTGCCAAGACGGTAGGGTGCATCTTTGCACCTCCGTGCCAACGCTTACCGAAATCGGTTTACGAAATCGGTTTCGTTTCAGCTTGTAGTATACTCACCTACAACGTTTTGCAACCGAG
>DBGFLF010000297.1:0-2043 GCA_048528725.1 Collinsella sp. | reverse complement strand
TGCCCGCGGCACTCACGGTGGGCGGCGTGCAGATCTTCCTGTCCTACGCCAACCAGTACACCAAGCCGTTCAACGAGGTCACCAACGTCATTACGCAGATCCAGACCGCGTACGCCTCGGCGCGCCGCATGTTTGCGCTGCTCGATGCGCGCGAGCAGGAGCTCGACGCGGAGGATGCCGTGGAACTTGCCGTCCCGCAGGGCGAGGTGACCTTTGAGCATGTGGACTTTAGCTACGTGCCCGACCGCAAGCTGCTGCAGGACATCTGCATCGAGGCCAAGCCCGGCATGCGCTTTGCCCTGGTCGGCCCCACGGGCTGCGGCAAGACAACGCTCATCAACTTGCTGCTGCGGTTTTACGATATCGATGCCGGACGCATCATGGTCGATGGCCGGTCTTCGCGTGACTACACGCGCGCAAGCCTTCGCCGTGCCTTTGGCATGGTGCTGCAGGACACTTGGCTGTTCGAGGGCACGGTGGCCCAGAACATTGCCTACGGCTGTCCCGACGCCACACGCGAGCAGGTTATCGAGGCTGCCAAGCGCGCGCATGCGCACAAGTTTATCGTGCAGCTGCCAGGCGGCTACGATACGGTCATCGGCGAGGACGGCGGCACGTTTAGCCAGGGTCAAAAACAGCTGCTGTGCATCGCGCGCGTCATGCTCACCGACCCGGCGATTTTGCTGCTGGACGAGGCGACCTCGAGTATCGATACGCGTACCGAGCTGCAGGTGCAGGCGGCGTTCGACGAGCTTATGGCCGGCCGCACAAGCTTTGTGGTGGCGCACCGCCTGTCGACGATCCGCAACGCCGACTGCATTCTGGTGATGCGCGACGGCCAGATTATCGAGCGCGGCACGCACGACGAGCTGCTAGCGGCAGGCGGCTTCTACGCCGAACTCTATCGCAGCCAGTTTGCCCAGTGAGCAAGCCCGTGGGGCAAATTAATCAATCGACAGACGGTGGTTTACATCTGTCACGTTAGTACTAAGATATTCATCTAATAAATTGCATTAGTGGCTTTAGTTTTGGGGGATACGAGGCAACGTGACTATGACGTGCTCTTTGGTGGTTAACAGCAAGAGCGGTAATACCAGGATGGTTTCGGGCGCGATCAAGCGCGCTCTGCAGGCTGCGGGTGTTGAGTTTGTCCATGCCGCGGCGTTGAGCGACGATGCGGATGCAGATCAGGTTGCGCTCGAGGCGCAGGGCGCCTGCGCGGCCGACACGGTGCTCGTCGGTTTTTGGTGCGACAAGGGCGCGTGCACGCCTTCGGTCGCGGCGTTGCTCTCCGCCTTGCACGGCAAGCGCGTCTTCCTGTTTGGCACCTGCGGTTTTGGGGCCGACCAGAGCTATTACCAGCAGATTATTGATCGCGTGACTTCCAATTTGGCTGGGGATGCCGAGCTTGCGGGCTGGGCGATGTGCCAGGGCAAGATGGGTCCCGCGGTCAAGCAGCGCTACGAGGCCATGCTCGAGCAAGATCCCGACAACGCCCGATTTAAGATGCTGCTCGACAACTGGGTCGCCGCAAAGGATCACCCCACCAAGGAAGATCTGGACAACATGGCCGCAGCCGCCAAAAAGGCCGTGCTGGGAGAGTAGCTTCGCCGTTCGCGGTCCTTCGTGCAAAGCAATACAAATGTGAAAGCCTCGATATTCTCGAGGCTTTTTTCTTGCCACTTGTGGGCGCAACCGTGGCAAGCGTTTGGGGTGACATTTTCCATCACCCCGATGACGAGGTCGTTCTGGACAACACGCTCGCATGCGTTCGCTGGATGTATTCAGAGTGGGACGGGGTTTCCGGATGGATGGGATTACCAGAAGGTATGGGCTGAGGGCTACGCGGGGTAGCCGTAGAGGCATGAATAAGGGGGTTGAAAATAAACGATACTAAATGCAGTATAAATTTAATGTGGGGGGGGGGGTACGATATCTGAGCTGTACAAAATATTAGACCCTCTATTGAGAAGTTGTGTAGGGGTTAGCCGCAGGCGTTGGATAAAGCAGACAAGTGCGGGGACAAATAACCACTTACGGCAA
>DBGFLF010000296.1:0-9784 GCA_048528725.1 Collinsella sp. | reverse complement strand
AGCAGCCCGCGGCGTAGCCAGTGTTCGCGTTACGGCAGAATATGGAAGCCCAAAGCGGCGATATCCTTGGCAAAGCCGCGGACGGTGTCGAGCGAGACCTCGTACGGGTCGCGACCGATGTTCTTCCGCTTGGCCAGGATGCTGTTGGGCACCGTAATGATCTGGCAACCGCAGGCCTCGGCCTGGTAAATGTTGATGAGCTCGCGCGTGGACGCCCACAGGACCTCACAGTTGGGCTTGGCGGCGGCCTTCTTAACCGACTCCGTCATAAACGGAATGGGGTCGACGCCGGTGTCGGCGATGCGGCCGGCAAAGAGCGAGATGATGGACGGCGTCTCGGCGTCAACGGCTTCGACCATCTCATCGACCTGCGTAGGCGTAAAGATGGTAGTGACGTTGACCTTGATGCCGTCGGCGGAAAGCTTGCGGACCAGCTCGGCGGTGGACTCGCCCTTGGTGGTCACGCACGGAATTTTGACGTAGACGTTCTCGGCCCAGGTAGCGATCTCGCGGGCCTCGACCTCCATGGTCTCGACGTCGTCGGCAAAGACCTCAAACGAGACGGACACATCGGTGATGTGAGCCAGGACCTCTTTGGCAAACGCGCGGTAATCCATCACGCCGCCCTTCTTCATAAGGGACGGGTTGGTCGTGAAACCCTGAACGTTGCCGTTCTCGTACATGTCGAGCATGCCTTCGAGGTTTGCACCGTCAGCGAACACCTTGATTGCCATCTGCCTGATTCCTTTCGTTAGCATACGGCCGATAAACTGCTAAACACTTTACCTACGTTTATCAAGGCGTGAACTGCGGTTTTTTATCTTCTCGGCGAACGGTATAAACACCTCAGTGTTTGGATTGATAAATCGATTGAGCATGCAAAAGCAAAGAGTCGCAGTTTGAGCAAACGTCAGAACGCGGGATTCATTAGATGAGGCCGAAATGCTGCATCGCTGTGACGGTGCCGTCGTGTGCGACATCATCAGTCACGTAGTCGGCGAGCGCCTTGACCTCGGGCATGGCGTTGCCCATGGCCACGGCCGTCTCGACAGCGGCGAGCATACCCAGATCGTTGCCGGAATCGCCAAAGCCAAAGGTGCGCGCGTTGCCGGTGCGACCCAGGTATTCCAGCGCTCGCGCCACGCCCACGCCCTTGTCAATGCCCTTGGGGCTCAGCTCGCGATTCTGACCACCGGTGTTGCACAGCTCAAACTCGCGATCGATAAAGCCGTCATCGTTGGCTACGCGAGCCAGGTAGCTCGCGACGATGCACACCTTGCCCACGCGCAGACGGCCGTCGACGCGCATCTCCTCGGCGCTGTGCACCACAGAAGTGCCGATCAGAGACGGCTGCTCAACACCCGCGGGTTCCAGGGCAAAGGTAGCCACGTTGGTCTCGAAAAAGGCTTCAATCCCTGCCGCGGCCATACGGCGTGCCAGCTCCTCGATAACGTCCTCATCAAAGCAGTCCTCGTGTACCACGCGGCCCTCGACCTCGAGCGTCGCTCCCGCCATGGCAACGACACCCGCCGGGTTCAGCGCGCGCAGGCCATCGGCAATCAGCCACAAGGGACGACCCGTGCAGATAAATGCCTGGTGTCCCGCGTCGCGCAGACGATGAAACGCCTCGACGACCGCCTGCGAGGGGTGAACCGCCGAAAAGTCCTTGTCGGTCATGTTGTCGGGATCGAACGACGTCAGCGTGCCGTCCACGTCAAAAAAGAGCACGGCGGAATCGGGGCACGCATCAATCATATGGGTTCCTTTCGAGGATAAGGGCAAACGAAGCATCCATCATATAATGGAGCGACGCAACCAGAGAGGTCACCCATGGAATTTTACGCAAGCTGCCCCGAGGGCTTTGAGTCCGCACTCGCCGATGAGCTTAAACGCCTCGGACTTTCGCATGTCCGCCGCCTGAAGGGCCGCGCTACATTTGAGGGCGAGCTCGAAGAAGGCTACCGCGCCTGTCTGTGGTCACGCCTGGCGAGCCGCGTGTTCGTGGTACTCGGGCGCTTTGAGGCGCAGGATGCCGATGGGCTGTACGACGGCGTTTACGACATCGCTTGGGAGACCATCATCCGCCCCGGCGCCACCATCGCCATTACCGCCCGCGGCGTGACCGAGCAGCTGCGCAACACGCGCTTCTCGGCCCTGCGCGCCAAGGACGCGCTGTGCGACCGTCTGGCCGAGACCACGGGCCGTCGCGCCGATGTCGACGCCGCCGATCCCGACGTGCACCTGTTGCTTTCGCTGCGCCAGCGCCGCGCGAGCATGAGCCTGGACCTTTCGGGCGATCCGCTGTTTAAGCGCCTGCCGCCCGCCGCAACCCGTGCCGGCGAGGGCGCGCACGTGCTGCGCCCCGACTATTCCGCACTGGTACTTTCGCAGGTCGGCTGGACTGCGCTGTGTGAGCGCGAGCTGACGGCCGATGATTACGAAAACGAGGCCCTGCCCACGCTGATCGACGCTTCGTGCGCCGGCGGCGGCCTGCTGCTGGAGGCCGTGAATATCCTGACCGACCGTGCGCCGGGTGTTGCCCGCGAGCGTTGGGGTTTTGAGGGCTGGCAGCTGCACGATGCCGCCCTGTGGGAGCAGCTGCTTGCCGAGGCGCGCGAGCGCGAGGCCGCAGCCCGCGAGCGCCAGGCGCGCATCGTCGCCGTGGACATTGACCCCGCCGCCCGCAAGACCGCCGAGCGCATGGTCAAATGCGCCGGATATAAGCGCTTTGTCGATTTTTGCGCCGCCAAGTCCGCTACCGTGCTGGATCATGCGGGCGTTGTCGCTGGTGCCGCCATCGTCGCAGACACCACCGAGACGCCGCTGTCGCTCATGCACGACGCCATGACGTTGGTCGGTGAGCTGCGCCGCGCACCCGAGCTTGCTTCGGCACCGGTCGCCGCACTCACCCGCGACGGCCTCATGGCCCGCGCGCTCCACGCCGAGCCCGAGCGCTCCATTGCCGTCATGCCCAATAACGAGGAAGCCGCTATTGAGGTCTGGCCCTCGCTCGACCATGCAGCCGCGGCGTTTGAAGCCGCGACCGGCGCGGATGCCGCGGGCGAGGCTGCGGATGCTGGCGACGCCGTCGACGAGACCGGCACCGCACCCGCCATGCCCGAACCTACCGCCACGCTCGACCTGGGTGACGGCAAGCCGCTGCCCGTGCTCATCCCCGAGTCCGAGCAGTTCGCCAACCGTCTGCGCAAGAACGCTCGCCTGCGTCGCAAGTGGGCAAAGCGCGAGGGCGTGAGCTGCTACCGCGTCTACGATGCCGACCTGCCCGATTACTCTGCCGCCATCGATCTGTACGAGGGTTGCCCGCAGACGCCGGGCCGCTGGCTCGTCATTGCCGAATACGCCGCGCCCAAGACCATCGACCCCGCACTGGCCCAGGCCCGTATGCTCGATATTCTGGCCATCGCGCCGCGTATCCTGGATGTTCCGGCCGAGCACGTGCACGCCAAGGCCCGCATGCGTTCGCGCGGCGGCTCGCAGTACGGCAAGCAGGGCGCCGGCAAGGGTGGATCGGGCGAGCGTGCCGACATCGCACGCCGTCGCCTGCCGCTCATCGAAGAGGGCGGCCTCACCTTTGCCGTCAACTTTGACGACTACCTGGACGTCGGCATCTTCTTGGACCACCGCGTCACCCGCAACCTGGTGCGCGAGCACGCCAAGCAGGCGCGCCGCTTCCTCAACCTGTTTGCCTACACCGGCACTGCCACCTGCTACGCGGCAGATGGCGGCGTCGAGGAGACCGTGACGGTCGACCTCTCCAACACCTATCTGGACTGGGCCGAGCGCAACATGCGCCAGAACGGCTTTGTGGGGCCTCAGCATCATTTTGTGCGCGACGACGTGCTCGCCTGGATTCGCGACCAGCGCCAGACGCGCAACCGCTGGGACTTGATCTTTGTCGACCCGCCCACGTTCTCGAACTCGTCCAAGATGGGCCGCCGCACCTGGGATGTCCAGCGCGACCATGTTGAGCTGTTGGCCGGCGTATCGCGCTTGCTCGCGCAGGGCGGCCATGCCATCTTTAGCTGCAACCTGCGCGGCTTCCGCCCCGAGACGCGCAAGCTCGCCCGCGCGGGCGTGGTGCTGGAGGACATTACGGCGCAGACCATCCCCGAGGACTTCGCGCGCAACCAGAAGGTGCACCACTGCTACATCGTGCGCCGCCTGCCTATCGAGGATGCCATGGCCGAAGTCGGCTTTAGCGCCGAGGAAATTGCCGAGCGCGTCGAGGAACTGCGCAACCCCGAGGCCCGCAAGCTCCGTGCGGCAGTACCCGCGCACGCGCAGGCCGGCAACGGCAAGTCCAACTTTGCCGGCAAGCCCTTCCCCGCCGGCAAGCCCAAAAAGAAGAAGTTCTACGCCAGCAAGCCCAAGGGCAAATAACAAAGTTGCGGTGGAATACGGACTGTTTTGCCTGGAATTAGGCAGATTTAGACCGTATTTCACCGCAACTCATAAGTGGGATTCGGGTGACGGGCTAGCCTTGGGTGACTAGACGATAGCCGATACCCACGTGTGTTTGGATATAGCGCGGATGCGCGGGGTCGGACTCGATCTTCTTGCGCAGCGTGCCCATAAAGACGCGCAGGCTCGCCAGGTCGCTCTTAGTTGCCGTGCCCCAAATCTCGTGCAGGATAAACTGGTGCGTCAGTACCTTGTCGGCGTTATGTGCCAGCAGGCACAGGAGCTTGTACTCAATCGGCGTCAGATGCAGCTCCTCGCCATCCATCGTGGCAATGCCGGCATCGAAATCGATATGCAGCTCGCCGGTATCGAACGAGCCCTCGGAGGCAACACCGCCCGTTTGCGCATACGAAAGGCGCCTGAGCGTCGTGCGAATGCGCGCGAGCAGCTCCTCGACCGAAAACGGCTTGGTCAGGTAGTCGTCGGCGCCGGCATCGAGTGCGCGAATCTTGTCCGCATCCTCGCTACGCGCCGATACCACGATAATCGGCATGCCCGACCATGCGCGCACCGACTCCACCACCTTGACGCCGTCCATATCGGGCAGACCCAGGTCGAGCAGCACAATGCTCGGTGCCTGCGATGAGGCGGCAGCGATGGCGGCATGGGCGGTCTCCACGGCCATATGACGCAAGCCGTGCGCCTCGAGCGCGGCAACAATAAGATTGCGGACAGCGGGGTCGTCCTCAACGACCAAGATGAGCGGTTTTACGGCAGAGTTCGGCACAGCGCTACTCCTTATCAAACGAAACGTCGGCGACGGGAAGCTCAATCGTAAAGACCGAGCCGTGCGGGTCCGCCGCGGCAACCTCTATGCTACCGCCATGCGCCAGCGCAATGGAGCGGCAGAGCGAAAGCCCCAGGCCCACACTACGGTGGCTGTCGGCCAGGCCATGGTTGGCGGTATAGAACGACTCGAAGATGCGCTCGCGATCCTCGGGTGCGATGCCTGGACCATCATCGGCCACCGAGCACGCCACGCGTCCATCGTCGACGCTAATCGAAATCATGATATGCGAGCCTGCGGGCGTATAGGTGATGGCGTTGTTCACCAGATTGACCACCAGCTGCACCATCAGGCGCGCATCGACGTTGACGAGCGCCGGCTCATCGCACGCCACCACCTTAAGGTCGTGCTCGCGCACGGCAGGGTTCACGTGGCGCAGCGCCTCCTCCACGATATCGTCCATGAGCTCGAGCGTGGTCGACAGGCGCATACCGCCGCCCTCGAGCTTGGTGATGGCGAGCAGGTTCTCGACGGTGGCGTTGAGCCATTGCGCATCCGAGCGAATGGACAAGAGCAGGCCGCGGCGCGTTTGGGCGTCGAGCACGGCGGTGCCGGTCGAGCCCTGGTCGAGCAGCACATCGGCATTACCCGAAATACTGGTGAGCGGCGTGCGCAGGTCGTGCGAGATGGAGCGCAGCAGGTTGGCGCGCAGCTGCTCATTTTTGGCAAGCACCGCCGCCTCCTCGCGGGCCTCCATGGCGCGGGCGCGATCGAGCGCCAGCTCGCCTTCGCTCACGATAGCATCGGCAAGTGTCCGCTCCTCGTGCGTCAGCACGTCGGGCTCGGCAACGATAGCCAGCACGCCCACCACCGAGGCGGGGTCGCCCGAGCGCGCGAAGCCGTCGCCTGTGCGAACCGTCAGGTAGATGCCATAAAACGCCGAGCCGCCAAACGTGGCATCGAGCGGCGTTCCCACATAGGCGGACGCCGAGAGCCGCGGTGGCATCTGCGGCGCCAGCTCGTGCACCGGCGCGGCATCGCCCACGGCCGTGTATGTCGCACGCGGCAGCAGGTCATCGCCCTCGGCGTCGGCGCTGTACCACACGACCGGACAGCCCGAAAGACGCGCCAGCTGCGTGGCCATGGCGTGAACGATCTGCTGCTCGTCGGCGCAGCGCTGCAACATGCGATTGGTCTCGAGCACCATATGCGTGCGGCGGTCGCTGGCGGCAGCCTGTGCCAAGGCGCGGCGCAGGGCCAACGCAATCGAGCTCGACACAAGCGAGACCACGAACATGATGAAGAACATGCCGGGATAGCCGCGGTCGATAAGCGACAGCGAGTAGCGCGGGTCGACAAACAAGAAGTTGTAGAGCGCCACGGCGGCAGCCGAGCTCAGCAAGCAATACAGGCGACTCCAGGCAAAGAATGCGCACAGCTGAACGGCGAACACATAGACGATCATGATGCTCGGCGCGAGACCCGGATGGTCGAGCAGCGCGCCCACAATCGTCGCCGCGACCAGCAGCCCCACCGATACGCAGGCGTCATACAGAGGAGTGCGGCGCGTCAGCGTTGTGCGCCGCCACCAAAAGCTATCGGCAATATCGCCGTCCGTACGGACGTCCATCAGTGCCCCGCCCCTCTCTCAAAAACAAAAACCACCACAAAGGGACAGGCACCTTTGTGGTGGTTTCCCTTGTGGTGGTTCCAAGTGTATAGCCTTTGCAACCGGCGGTCGCTAGACAAATAGCACGTGCGCGAGCAGGGCACACACGCACACCGCTCCAAATACCAGTGCCACGATCGAAATTACGCGATCGGCCATATCCATGTTGGCACGGTTCGTAAGGAACCGATCTTCGGCGGCGTCGACACGCGCCTCACGCACCATTTCGACCACCGCCTCGCGGCCATCGAGCGCCTTTGCATCCATGTTTGCCTCCCCGGCCTCAATCTTGTCCATCGAAAACCAACTCCATGCAGCCTGTCGGCGACTACGGCCGCTCGTTGGGGGCCAAGCGCTGCATCTTATTCACGGCTTTGAACTTGGTGAACAGCGGCACGTACTCAAAGCTCACGTTGGAGTTCTCCAGGCCGTACCAGCGTGCAGGCGTGCCGGCGGCGCGGCGGATGATGTACTTGAGCGTGATGGCCGTACGCTCGCTCGGCTCCACATCGCTTTCGGGCGCCAGAAGCTTGCGAATCAGGACGAACTTGAACGTACCGATGTTGCCCGGATCCTTGTAGACCGAGTAGTCATGCGTCTGCGCAGGCAGTTCGCCGGTGGCAGCCAGGTCCTGAACGACCTGACGCAGGTAGGCATTGACGCGCTGGTTGATCTTGTAGCCCAGGTACAGATGCACGCGGAACACGTAGTCGGTGCCGAACGTCTCGACCGAATAGGCAAAGGTATGCGGCTCGTCCATGGTCTCGACATTCACGAACCACCAGGCGCGAGCGCGCTTGGGATGCTTGTCCAAGATCGAGTAGACGATATCGCGGTCGATATAGTCGGTATGGGTGTCCTTGGTCAGGTACACGATGTTGTCGCTCAGACGCTCGTAGCGATCGTCATCGCGCAGGCGCTTGAGCTGCGGCAGGTAGCTGCGCAGCGGCAGCAGCGTAAACTGGCGCTGCTCAACAGCCGTACCGTTGTACCAGCACACCATGATACCCATGATGAGCGCGGCCATGAGGATGGTGAAGTAGCCACCATGGAAGAACTTGGTGAGCGAGCTCACAAAGAAGAAGCCCTCGAGCAAAAGGAAGAACGCGACGAAGATCCACGGTGCGACCTTAAGCTTGCGCTCCTCGTGCAGGTAGAAGAAGAGCAGCAGCGTGGTGCACATCATGGTGAGCGTAATGGCCAGGCCGTAGGCGGCTTCCATGTGCGCGGAGTTCTGGAACAGCAGCACCACGATGACGCAGCCCACAAGCATGACGTTGTTGACCATGGGGATGTAGAGCTGGCCTTTGGTCTCGGCAGGGTAGAAGACCTGCATGTGCGGCATGAGGTCCAGACGGCTGGCCTCGGACACCAGCGAGAATGCACCGGTAATGAGCGCCTGCGAGGCAATGATGGCCGCGACGGTGGAAAGGCCGACGGCAAACGGACGCAGGCCCGGGGCGAGCATCTGGTAGAACGGGTTGAGGTCGGCAATGCCCATGAGCTCGGGGTTGGCAGCGTTGTTCATAAGCCAAGCGCCCTGGCCCATATAGGAAAGCAGCAGGCAGCACTTAACGAACGGCCAGGTAGCGTAGATGTTGCCGCGGCCGACGTGGCCCATGTCGGAGTAGAGCGCCTCGGCACCGGTGGTGGCGAGGAAGCAGCTGCCCAGAATCATGATGCCCGCATGGTTGTTGGGGCTCAGCAAAAAGGCGATGCCGCGCACCGGGTTGAGGCACAGCAGCACGGCGGGGTGCTGTAAGACAAAGAACAGACCAGTACCGCCCAAGAACAGGAACCACAGCGTCATGATGGGGCCAAAGGCGTGACCGATCTTGGCCGTACCGATGCGCTGTACCAAGAAGAGCACGATGATGATGGCGAGCGTAATGGCGACGACGCGACCCTGGTCATCGCCCAGCACGGCATGGACCGCCGGGATGGTGCGCAGGCCCTCGATGGCCGTGGTAACGGTAACGGCCGGCGTCAGGATGCCGTCGGCGAGCAGCGCGGCGCCACCCAGCATGGCGGGGATGATAAGCCACTTGCCGCAGCGCTTGACCAGGCTGTACAGGGCAAAGATGCCGCCCTCACCATGGTTATCGGCGCGCAGCGAGATGAGCACATACTTGATGGTGGTCAGCAGCGTGACCGTCCACACGACAAGGGAGAGCGCGCCGAGCACGAACTCCTCCGTCACGCTTCCGATGCCGCCGTTGCCGGCAACGAGCGCCTTGGTTACATACATAGGGCTGGTGCCGATATCGCCATACACCACGCCCAGCGTGACGAGCATCGCCGAGATGCTCACAGGAATCGCAGCGTGCGAGGCTGCCTCCTTGGCCTTTTGTTCCATAAGCCGGTTTCCTCCCAACTTTAACGTTCGAGGGGATTATAGGTAATCGGCCCATGTTTTAATGCACTGTTTTCCCAGCTAGATAAAGATTTATACAGTCTTTAGGCCACCGCGGCGATATGGAATGCGACAAAGGGACTGTCCCCTTGTCACATTTGTCATTTTCCGAGCCAGTTTTTGAACCACCACTCCATGGATCGGCTCATCTCGGCCATAAAGGGGCTCGTGTGCTTGCGAGTATAGATGTCCACGACGCGCTCCCCCACCTCGCGGGCGTGCGGACGAAACATCGCATCCATCTCGGCCACCTGCGCGTCCATGGTCGCGGCATCCGCACGGCAGTAATGCTCCTCGTGCACCAGGTTCACCACGGGATGTGCGATCGCCGGGCGCTCTTTGCGAGGCGTGCCGATGATGAGCATCGACAGCGGCATGGTATACGGAGGCAGATCCAGCAGCTCGGCCACTTCCTCGGCATTCTCGACGACATCGCCGATGTAGCAGCTTCCCAGCCCCAGGGCCTCGGCGGCGACCACGGCATTTTGCGCGG
>DBGFLF010000295.1:0-4807 GCA_048528725.1 Collinsella sp. | reverse complement strand
TGCAGCGGCTGCCCAGGTCGACGGGGGCCTTGGCGTGGATAGCGGCATCGGCAAATGCGCGCACGTCCATGTTCATGGACACGGCGAAGCTCTCGATAAAGCTGCCGCAGCCCGACGAGCAGGCCTCGTTGAGCATGATGTGCTCGATCACGCCGTCCTTGACGCGCAGGCACTTCATGTCCTGGCCACCGATGTCCAAGATGAACTCGACGCCGGGCAGGAACGCCTTGGCGCCGCGCAGGTGCGCGACGGTCTCGATCTCGCCGGAGTCGGCCTTGAGTGCCTCGATGAGCAGCGCCTCGCCATAGCCCGTGGTGGTCACGTGGCCGATGGTGCAGCCGGCGGGGATGTGGTTGTAGAAATCGGCCATGATGACCTTGGCCGTGCCCAGAATGTCGCCGTTGTTGTTGCCGTACCAGGTGTGCAGCAGCTGGCCGTCCTCGCCCACGAGCGCGGCCTTCATGGTGGTGGAGCCGGCGTCGATGCCGATGAACACGCGGCCGGTGTAGCCGTCGAGCTTGCCCTTGGGGACGACCTCCTGGTCGTGGCGGGTCTTGAACTCGGCAAAGTCCTCGTCAGTGGCAAAGAGCGGATCCAGACGCTCGACCTCGGCACCCTGCGTGTCACCCAGGCCGTCGATGGCATCGATGAGCTGCGGGAATGTGCTGAGCTTGTTGGACTCATGCGCCATGGCGGCGCCGCTCGCCACAAACAGGTGGGCGTTTTGGGGCACGATGCGGTGCTCCTCGTCCAGGTTGAGCGTGAGGTAGAAGCGGTGACGCAGCTCGGAGAGGTACTGCAGCGGGCCGCCCAGGAAGGCAACATTGCCGCGGATGGGACGGCCGCACGCCAAGCCCGAGATGGTCTGGGTCACGACAGCCTGGAAGATGGACGCGGCGACGTCCTCGGGGCGGGCGCCCTCGTTGAGCAGCGGCTGCACGTCGGTCTTGGCAAAGACGCCACAGCGGCTGGCGATGGGATAGATGGTAGTGGCGTTGGCCGCGAGCTCGTTAAGGCCGCTCGCGTCGGTGTGCAGCAGGGTCGCCATCTGGTCGATGAACGCGCCCGTGCCACCGGCGCAGGTGCCGTTCATGCGCTGCTCGATACCGTTGTCGAAATAGATGATCTTAGCGTCCTCGCCGCCCAGCTCGATGGCAACATCGGTGGCGGGGATGAGGGTCTCGACGGCGCGCTTGCTGGCGATGACCTCCTGGACAAACTCCAGGTCGAGCCACTGGGACAGCAGCAGACCGCCCGAGCCGGTAATGGCGCAGGTCATCTGGGCCGTCGGCAGCACGGTCGCGGCGCCCTCGAACAGGTCGCGGGCGCAGGCGCGGACGTCGGTGTGGTGGCGCTGGTACTTAGCGTAGACGATCTGGTTGTCGTCGTTGAGCACGGCGAGCTTGACGGTGGTGGAGCCCACGTCGATGCCCAGGTGCAGGTTGCCACGGGCGGCCTCGGGGTTGAAGATCGCGCCTTCGGGGGCCTGGGCGGCGGCTACGGGCTCAGCGGCGGTGGCGGGCTCGCTGACGACGGACGTCTCCCCTGCCACGTTCTTGGCATCGGCAACTGCCTCGGCAACTTTCTCGGCAGCCGCGGTCGCGGCCTTCTGCGCGGCGTCCACCACGGCGGGCGCGGCCTCGCGTGCGGCAGCGACCATGCGATCCTTGATGCCATCAACGAGTTTGCTCATTATCTCTCCTCTTAGTTGTTTGACTCGACAGCTGCGGCGGTGTCGGCCGCGTCCTCGAGCTGTAGGTTCAATAGCTTCATGCCGTATTCCGGCACGTTGATATCAATGGGTTGGCCATACAGGTCACCAGGGCGCACAAAAGCGAGCACCGTCATAATGCGCGCCATGGCCTCGGGCGATTCGGTAAGCCCACGCTCAAACCAGCGCTGAATCATGCCGACCTCGGCACTCACGACGTAGGTGACGTAGTAGTCAAAGAAGGTGCCCAGCGCCAAGCCCAAAATGCCCGTCTGTGCACGCGGCACCACGGCCTCGCGTGCGGTATCGATGATTCGCTTAATGAAGGCCTGGTCGCCGCCCGGACCCAGCAGCGCACCGATTAAGTCGCGGTTGGCCGCAAGGTAGCGCAGCAACTCAACCGAACCAGGCGCCGGCTCGAGCTCATCGATGTTGTGATAGAGATCAGGCAGCTGAGCTGCGGTGATGAGCTCAATGCGCTCACGGATCTCGGCCAGCAAGCCGTCCTCGATTTGATTGATAAAGTCGGGGATATCGCGGTAGTGCGAATAGAACGTGCGGCGCGTAAGGCCAGCGCGCTCGGTGAGCGACGCGACATTAATGCGCGAAAGGTCGCCGCTTTCGGCAAGCTCGCTGGCAAGCGCCTGGCGAAGGGCGCGCTGCGAGCGAAGGGACCGGCGATCGCATTTCTCGAGCTGGGACAAACGTCCTCCTTGTTACTCAGCCTGTGCGCTATTGCACAGTGCGAGTATTATTGCACACCGTGTGCATCAACACGCAAAGGCAATATTTTGGATGTGACGAAGGGGCTGTCCCTTTGTCACATTATTCGATGACGGTGCGGGAGTTTTGCTTGTGCATGGTGGCGAGCATGTGTTTGGGGACGGCGTGGACCATGCAGCTGCCGATGGTCGCGCTCGCGGCGGCCTTGGCGGCATCGCTTGCGTTTTTGGTCGCGTAGCTGTGGCGGAAACGCTTGAGCATGGCAATGTCGTTGCCGCCGTCGCCGTAGACCGCGACCTCGTCCTCGGCAATACCGTAGTAACCCGCCAGCCAGGCCACGCTCTCGCCCTTGTTGCACGCCACGTCCGTGATCTCGAACATCACCGGATCGAACGGCGCGTTGACCACGCGGTCCGAGCGCTCGACCAAATACGCCTTAAGGTCGCGCTCCAGCTCGGGCGAGGTCACGCGGCAGTTGATCTTGCACACATCGTGGCGCAGGATGTCACCGATCGACTGGTCGAAATATTGTTCCTCGTGATACCCGCCACGTGCACGCATGCCACGCATCACGATACGCTTGATAGGGCTGTCCTTTTTAAAGCCCGCTTGGTGCATCTCGAACGAACCGCTCGAAAACATGCCATCGGGCGTGGAGCAATCGAAGCAAATGTCCGGGAACGCCTTGAGCAGTTCCTCGGTAACCTGCGGGTCGATGGTCCAGGTCTTGAGCACCTCGCCATGACTGTCGCGCACGATGGAGCCGTTAGAGCAGCAGGCATCGAGCGCCAGACCCGTAAAGCCATGCTCGCCGACCGGCAGCGTCGAGCGCCCGGTCGCGGGAACCACATGCAAGCCAGCCTCGGTCAGCTCGCGAATGGCACGACGGATGGTCCCATCTGCCTCATGCAGGGCGTTCAGCAGCGTTCCGTCTAAGTCACTCGCAAACATCTTGATCATGGGCACGCCTCTCCTTCGTCTGCACGATATTGTAGACGAGAACGGGCGCGTCCAAACAATGGCGTCCCGGCGCGACGTGCCACTGCCTCCACAAATTCACGGTGCCCCAGTGCCTTAAGACATTCGCCATAAGCGACTTTTCAGCCGATAAAACAGCGCCGTCGTCAACGTCAGCACCGCCAGCATGCCTGCGAATACAATCGCCGGTGTCCATCGATCATATGCGAGTCCGTAAACCAATTGGCCAATAGGCGTTGCACAGGAAAGCGTCATATAAACGAGTGCCAGCACTTTTCCGCAGAGTTCCTTTGGCGCTGACCGCTGAACAAATGAAACGATTTCGACCGATGTAATGCTTGCCCACGCCATGACCCATGCCGAGCCGGCCGCAAGCGCGGCAAACGCTAATTCATCAGGACCGCTCAGTAGCGTGACAATAATCGGTACGACTCCAAAACAGATCATCGCAACATATCGACATATGCCCTTGAAGGAAAAACGATGCGGCCAAATACCGACCAAACCACTGCCGACAAGACCACCTAAGCCCATAGCCACCTCAATAATCCCAACAAAGGATGACTGCATTCCGAGATGCTTTGCAACAATAACGGGAGCGCCAATCGTTAGCCCAACCAACGCAAGGTTCAAAATAGCCGCAAGCAAAATCACGGCGACCAATGATGAATTTTGCAACAGATACCGAATCGACTCCCGAAAATCGTTTCGGCATGTCGAGCAAGTCGTACTGTCCCCCGTCATTCCAGATGAGGCATTTTGCTTGAGTGCGCCCCCAAACAGCAGGGCTGACATCGCAAACGTCAACGCCGCAGTTTCGCATAGAGCATCGATACCGAAGCACCCATAGACTGCCGTCCCGACTACAGGCCCCAAGATATTACTCATCATGGTTATCTGCGAGACCAACGCAGTGGCACGCTCAACCTTTTCTTGGCCCGTCATGCGCACCGTCTCAATTTGAAGCATCGGTTTCAACAGCGATTGGATGCCATATTGGACGCAAAGCATTGCTGCCACGACAACCGCAAGAGGCAGCGAACGCTTCACGGGGATAAACAGCAGTGATGTAGCCATCAGAACAATGCCGAGTACCACAAGAACCCCGCGATGTCTTCCCCGATCCGCCAAGATCCCGCCAACCGGAGTCGCGAGCACGCCTGGTATGAACGCTATCGCCGCGACGGCGCCATATAACGTTGACGAGCCGCTGCAATCGAACAAGTAGAGCGGACACGCAAAGCACAGTGCTGACAACATTGAATACGCACACAGCTGTGCAACAAGAAGGCCAAATAGTCTGATAGATCGCACTGTTTTTGGCGCCAACGAAACGCTAATTCTTCGCATCCCAGCCATAAGCCTGCCCCCAAATACATACTGCTAGTATGTATT
>DBGFLF010000294.1:0-4126 GCA_048528725.1 Collinsella sp. | reverse complement strand
TCGATTCGTTGGAGAGGTTGCAGCGGCCGTTACCGGTCGCAAGGAGCTTAAGGCCGCAGGCGACATCGCGCTCAACGATGCAGACGCTTTTGCCAGCGCGTGCGGCCGTGATGGCGGCGGCGAGGCCCGAGGCCCCGCCGCCGATTACCAAGACGTCATAGAAGGCGTTTGCGTTCACTTAGGCCTCGTCGGTCTCGTGCGGGGCAATGGCCTCGACGGCAGAGACGGCCTTGGGCAGCATGCCGTCAGGCAGTGCGGTCTCGACCTCGCCCTTATCGCAGGCCTCGGCGAGAGCCGGATTGATGGGAAGCTGGCCCAGGATCTCAAGGTTGTAGCGCTCTGCGACCTCGGGGAGCTTGCTCTTGCCAAAGACCTCGATCTTCTTGCCGCAGTCGGGGCACTCAATATAGCTCATGTTCTCGACGATGCCCAGAATGGGGACGTTCATCTTCTCGGCCATGTTGACCGCCTTGGCGACAATCATCGAGACCAGATCCTGCGGGCTCGTGACGATGACGATGCCGTCGACGGGCAGTGACTGGAAGACGGTGAGCGCGACGTCGCCTGTTCCCGGAGGCATGTCGACCAGCAGGTAGTCGATGGGGCCCCACGAGGTCTCGCTCCAGAACTGCCTGATGGCGCCTGCGATGACCGGACCGCGCCAAAGGACGGGGTCGGTCTCGTTTTGGAGCAGAAGGTTGGAGCTCATGACCTTGACGCCGTGCTCGGAGATTTCAGGCAGCATGAGGTTGCCGAGGGCATGGACGTGGCGTCCGCTCATACCGAACATCTTGGGGATGGAGGGACCGGTGATGTCGGCATCGAGGACGCCGACCTTGTGGCCGTGACGGGCAAGCTCGGTGGCGATGGCACCGGTGACAAACGACTTGCCGACACCTCCCTTGCCGGAAAGCACGGCGATGACGCGTTTGACCTCGGACAGCGTATTCTCCTCAAATTGCGACGGCGACGTTTGTCCGCCGGCGGCCTGTGCGTGCTCGCAACCCATGTATGACTCCTTTGTATATGTTGGGGCCGGGGCCCCGTGATGTGACACGAGCGTCATTGTACCCTCGTTTGCGAGCGGGAGTCATTTACGATGCATTTGGGCCGAGCGTGCTTGCAATACGATGGGCCCAAGCGAATGGGCGGGCTTACTGAACTTTGCTGGCGAACTCGAGGTATTGCATGCGCTGCAGCTTGTCGATCGTCGAGGCGTAGGGGCTGTCCTCCGATTCCAAGTCGTAGCGCAGCCCGTCGGCACCGAGGTAGCCGGCGACATTGATGGTGGGCACATCTGACCTTGTTGCAAGCAGAGCCTTTTGATAGTCGGTGAGCGGGGCGCCGATCTTATTAAGGGTAATGGCTGCAATCTCGTTTGCCCCGACGGTGTCGTAGACGTTGAGCTCGGTATTGCCGGCGATCTCATAGTTAGCCCAGACGAGATATGTCGACTGATAGATACGGTAAGCGTGGCTTGCCGTATCTTCCTGAGGGTACAGCTCGTCGTTGAGAGTCGTTGCGGCGCTCGGCTGATGGTCGCCAAAAAAGACAAGGACAACCGGTCTGCTGATATTGCGGAGCTCGTTGATAAAATACTCGAGGTCCCGGTCGGACGCGTTGATGCAGGTAAGATAGGTGTTGAGCGCGCTATTGGCGCCCTCGCTGGCTCCCTCGACCCAATAGTTTGTCAGCTCTTCGGCGGGAACGGTGCCATAGTCGTAGCCGCCGTGATTTTGCATCGTGACGTCAAAGATGAACTGCGGCGCTTCGTCGGTTCTAAGCAGGTCGAGTATCTTGTCGTAGGTGGCGTAGTCGCATACGCCGGCATGGTAACAGGGCGCACCTTCGAAATCGCCGATTGAAAGAAAGTCTCCAAAGCCCAGCTGCTGATAGATCTTATCTCGATGGTAGTTGACGGGGTTTTGCGGGTGCATAGCGGTAGCGGTATACCCAAGCTCTTTAAGGTCCTTTGCCAGGCTGTTGACGCCATTCATCTGATACAGCTGATAGGGGATCTTGCCTAATCCGACAAAGGCCGTTGTCGCTCCGGTCAAAAATTCGAATTCGGAGTTTGCCGTTCCGCCACCGGTGACCGAAGCGAGCATGGTGCCGCGAACAAGTGTGTCGGGAAGCGAGTTGTAGAATGCGGGGCCGGTGTACCCGGCCGCCTGGAGCTGCTCAAAGCACGAAAGGTCGCTAAAACTCTCGTTCATGACGGCAACAATCGTCGGCTTGATTTCATTGAACTGGGCAACGGCAGCCGCGCGCTGCTCGCTCGAGCCATACGTGCTGTCGTAGGCGGCGGCGAGCTCCTGCTCGATGCTCTGCGCCTCATCGGGCGTATAGCCTTCGGGCTTCTCAATGGGCAACTCGTTGGCCATTTCGGTGAACGAAGTGATAAAACCCTGAGACGTATATGTGGTGATGGGCTGCCAACGGTCAAATCCAAAATCCAGCGCCTGCTCCAAGTCGATGCTGGAAAAGCCCGAGAGCTCCACAACGGTCACTAGCAGAAAAGCGCAGAGGTTAGCGGCGATTGCGGGGAAGACATGGGTGGGCGTACGGAGCTTTCGCGGTCGGATAAGCGAAAGAAGCCCCAGGGAAATCTCCAGCAGGGCGAGAGAGGTTACGATTCCGGCGGTAAAGGTAAACTCGTATCCCTCGCTCACTTCCATTGCGGTGCCGAGGGCCAAGATATCGCTTGGCAGGATGGCTTCGCCTTTAAACGTTATGACGAAGTGCTCGGCAATGCCAAGGATGCAACAGGCGACGGGCACGAGGGCCATGACGCCTCCATGACGCTGTCCCAGCAAATAAAGGGAGAGCAGAACCGTCGCGAGCAGCCCGACGGAAAACCCGAATGAGTTGGCGGGAATGCGATAGAACGTTTCGTTACAGGCAATTTCGAGTGAAACGAACGAGAGCGCTGAAACAGCGGCGATGACAAGGATGTCACGGCAAATACAGGCAACCGTTCCCGTCGCAAGATCGGTTTGGTCGATAAGTCCCGAAACCAAGGGCTCGACAAGAAGTATGACGGCGGCAGCACCGAGCGCCGAATAAGAAAGGACCCATAGGGAATTGTCCTCATTTACGAGCAATTGATTCGTAATCCATGCAGCTACCATGCCGAGCGGGATGAGGAGCGTCGCGCACCAAAAGACGCGGGCAATGGGCGGCTTTTCATTGTGTTTGATTGAAAAATACACGCGCACGACGACGGTGGCCACGATAAGGACGGCGATGAATATGGGCAGATTGGCCATGTCGCTCGAAGTGATTTCAAGGGGGATATCTTCGGTCATGGACGTTCCTCTGTTACAGCAAATTAAGTTCAGTAGTAGATTACTGTAACCTTTCCACGGCATTTCGAGAAACAAAGCGTCCGATACGCAAAGCTAAAGGTCTGCGAATCTTGTATTACGAACATCTGTGCGCGTCGAGTGCGCTAAACTCATCGACAGTATGATTCGATGCAATAGGAGGCAAGGAGCTTCCATGTCTGATTCTTCTATCGTTATTCGCGGCGCTCGTGAGCACAACCTCCGTGATATCGATGTTTCCATTCCGCGTGACCAACTCGTGGTCATTACCGGTCTTTCTGGCTCGGGCAAGAGTTCGCTGGCATTTGACACTATCTATGCCGAGGGCCAGCGTCGATACGTCGAGAGCCTTTCGAGCTATGCGCGCCAGTTCTTGGGCCAGATGGACAAACCCGACTTGGATTCAATCGACGGCCTTTCGCCGGCGGTGTCGATCGACCAAAAGACGACGTCTAAAAACCCTCGCTCGACGGTTGGCACCGTAACCGAGATTTATGACTATCTGCGCCTGCTGTTCGCCCGTGTGGGCACCCCGCACTGTCCCGAATGCGGCCGCGTCATTGAGCGTCAGACGACCGACCAGGTTGCCGACAAGGTCTTGGCGGCGGGGGAGGGCCGCCGCGCGTTTGTGCTGGCACCGGTGGTGCGCGGGCGAAAAGGCGAGTACACCAAACTGTTTGAGGACCTTCGCGCCGAGGGCTTTAGCCGCGTGCGTGTCGACGGTGAAGTGCGCTCGCTCGACGATCCGATCGATCTGGACAAGAAGTTCAAGCACGATATCGAGGTCGTAGTCGATCGCA
>DBGFLF010000293.1:0-2519 GCA_048528725.1 Collinsella sp. | reverse complement strand
ACCCCACGACGGCGCTCGTAACCGCGCGCGACATCATCGCGCTGTGGGTCGCCCGCATGGTCATGAGCTCGCTGTACTTCCTGGACGAGGTGCCGTTTAAGGACGTCGTCATCTACCCGACGATTCTGGCCAAGGACGGCAGCCGCATGTCCAAGTCCAAGGGCAACGGCGTTGACCCCATGGATCTCATTGGCATGTACGGCGCCGACGCCATGCGCTATAACCTGCTCACGCTGTGCACCAACAACCAGGACGTCAAGTTCGACGCGAACATCGACAAGAAGACCAAGAAGCTCATCGACAGCCCGCGCACCGAGCAGGCCAAGAGCTTTGTGACCAAGATCTGGAACGCAAGCCGCTTCCTGCTCATGAACATGGAGGGCTACACGCCCGGCGAGCCCGTCGTTGAGACGCCGGCCGACGCCTGGATGTTCAGCCGCCTGGCCAAGGCCGTGAAGATGGTCACCGAGGGTATCGAGAAGTACACCTTTGGCGACATGGCCCGCGGCGTGCAGCAGTTCTTCTGGAACGAGGTCTGCGACTGGTACGTCGAGGTCACCAAGGCCCGCCTGAAGGGCGAGGGCCGTCTGCAGGCTCAGCGCAACCTGATCTTTGTGCTCGATACCTCCATTCGCCTGATGCACCCGCTCATGCCGTTTGTTACCGAGGAGATCTGGGACAACATGCCGGCGAGCGTGCTCGACCTGGATGCCGAGGGCAACGTCGACCGCGCCGAGGCGCTCATGATTGCCAGGTGGCCCGAGCCTGCCGACTACGTCAAGTACGTCGACGAGCCCGCCGAGCGCGCGTTTGAGCTGTGCCGCACCGTCGTGTCTGCCGCCCGCGCTACGCGTTCGCGTTATCGCTTGAGCCCCAAGGCCGAGCTCGACGTGGTCGTGCGCGCCGGCGCCGAGGACATCGAGAAGCTCGAGAGCCTGCGCTCCACGATTGAGCCGCTGGCCAACACGGCTTCGCTGGTCATGGGTACCGACGTTGAGAAGCCGGCTGCGAGCATCGCCGTGGTCGACAGCGGCGTCGAGGTCTTTGTGGTGCTCGAGGGCAAGGTTGATCTTTCGGCCGAGAAGGCACGCCTGGAGAAGGAGATTGCCGCGGCCCAGAAGGAGCTCGCCGGCTGCGAGAAGACACTCGCCAACGAGGGCTTCGTGGCCAAGGCCGCGCCCGCCGTGGTCCAGAAGAAGAGGGACCGTGCAGCTGAGCTCAAGGAGATCCTGGTGGCGCTGACTGCTCAGGTTGCTGACTTCTCGTAGGCGGTACTGGGGGACGCGGTTTGGGGCATTGCTCGCTACTGCGGACAGTCCTGCTCGCACGAAGGCCACATTAAGTGGCCTTCGGCTCGTGCGGAACTTGTATCGAGCAAAGCCCCAAACCGCTCCCACAGCGGTTACGGGGGCGTCCGCTGCCTGGTAGGGCCACTGGGTTGTGGCCTTGATCTTGCTGCAAGCGGATAAAGGCTGATATTGCCAACGCGAGGGGCTCATTCTTTTTGGTGGGCCTCTTTTTCTGTTATGGGGGACTTTGGGTTATGGCTAAGCGTTCTGGGTCGTATGTCGTTCCTTTCTCGTTTGAGTTGCTTTCGTTTGATGAGGCTGTTGGGCTGGCTGCTGATACGGGGCGGATTTCTGGGGATGCTGGTCCTCTGCTCGAGACGGTTGTCGATATGCTCGATGAGCTGGGACGTCCGGATGAGTATTTCGATTGCATTCAGGTTGCCGGTACCAATGGCAAGACTTCGACCACGCGTTTTTCGGCTGCTATCTTGCGTGGTGAGGGGTTAAAGACCGCGCTGTATACGTCGCCGCAGCTGGTGCGCTATCCCGAGCGCATGGAGGTTGACGGGCGCGTTGTGAGCGACGAGGCCTTTGCCCGTGGCGTTTCTGCCGCCGTCGAGGCAGGTCGTCGTGTGAATGCGTGTCGTATTGCGGCGGGTGAGCGTGCCTATGCCATCACGCCGTTTGACCTGCTGACGGCTGCCGCACTTGTCGTGTTTGCCGAGGCTGCAGTGGATGTTTCCGTGCTCGAGGTTGGCATGGGCGGCCGCTGGGACGCCACGAGTGCGACCGATCCCGTCGCCGTTGCCATTACGGGCATTGGGCTCGATCACACACGCATTTTGGGCGATACGCTCGAGGCCATTGCGGGGGAGAAGGCTGCGGTTATTAAGCCTGGGCGCTTGGTTGTTTTGGGCGAGGGTACGCACGAGGCGAGTGTTCAGCGCGTGATGGATGCGCGTTGTCGCGAGTGCGGCATTGTGCCGCTGGTGGTGAGCCATGCCACGACCAAGGTGCCGGCACATGTGGGCGATACGGTTGAGTTTAGCTGCACTACGCCGCGTGCGATTTATACGTCGAGCATGGTCAAGCCGGCGTATCAGCCGCAGAATGCTGCGTGCGCGATTATGCTGTGCGAGGGGTATCTGGGTCGCGAGCTCGATCATGACAAGCTCGATGCGTCGCTTATGGGCTGCCCCACGCCGGGCCGATTTGATGTGCTGGGAACTG
>DBGFLF010000292.1:0-1579 GCA_048528725.1 Collinsella sp. | reverse complement strand
CGCAGCAGCCGCTGGTGGCGCTGGTGCTGGAGCCACCGCTTCGCTGATCGGTGTTGTAGAAACCGCTGCCCTCAAATTTAATGCCGCTGGCCGAGAACGTCTTGGCCGCCGGGGCACCGCAGCTCGGGCACACGACCTCGGGAGTCTCGGACATAGGATGCTCGACCTCAAACACGTTGCCGCAGCTCGAGCACTTGTAATCGTAGCGCGCCATAATACTTCCTTTTCAGCACAAAGCGGGCAGATTACTCTGCCCGCAAAAATTCAAACGTCTGTAACTGTACCCTATATCGGGGGTTTTATCACGCTTCGCCCCAGAATCTATGGTTGTTGCGCAGGAGCTGTGCGGTTTTGTTCTCGGCGGCGGCAATGTCCGCCTCGTCAGCCTGCCAGGTCCAGTTGCCCGTGGCCACCCCCGGAACGTTCATGCGTGCGTCGTCGCCAAGCCCCAGGACATCCTGCAGTGGCATCATCACCAGGGGAGCGTCGCTTGCCAGCGCGTCGCTCATCAGCTTGGCCGCCAGCTCAGCACCGCTCGGTTTATCGCCGCCCGCAAAGGAACGCGTGCACCAACCGGCCAGCGTCGACGTATCGTGCGTCGAGGTGTACAGAATCTTGCCGGGCGTGGGATGCACACCGCAACGAACGTCGTAGTCGCTAAACTCCAGCACGTCCATGCCGGGGAAACCGCAGGTCGATGCCATGGCACGAACACCGGGCGTCAGATAGCCCAAGTCCTCAGCGATAAAGTTGAGCGGACCCAGTTCGTCATAGGCGGTCTGGAACAGGTCCTTGCCCGGGCCCGCTAGCCAGCGGCCGTCGGCGCATGCCTTGCCCGCGGGAATGCTGTAATAGCTGTGGAATCCCAGGAAGTGATCCAGACGCACGCGGTCGTAGAGCGAGAACGCGCGGCGCAGGCGATCCATCCACCAACTATAGCCGTTCTGCTTCATGTGGTCCCAGCGGAACGTCGGGTTGCCCCACATCTGGCCCTCGGGCGCAAAGTTGTCGGGCGGCGCGCCGGAAATCTCAATCGCCTTGCCGGTATCGGACAGCCAGAAGTTCTCGGGTTCGCTCCACGCGTCTGCCGAATCGTCGGACACGTACATAGGAATATCGCCGATGACCTCGATGCCCTTCTTGTGCGCATAGTTCATGAGCTCACACCAAGCGAGGTCAAAGCGGTACTGCATGTACGCCTGAAGCTCGGCCTCGTTGTGGAAGCGCTTGTCGTCGATTAGATGCTCGTTGTAGCGAGCGACATCTGCCGGCCAATTGTGGCGAGACTCGCCCTCAAAGTACTTTTTGACGGCCATGTAGACGCAGTACTTCTCGAGCCAATCGGCATTGCGATGTTTAAACGCGGTGTACAGCGGATCGGCATCCTCGCCTCCGCGGGCCTTCCAGGTCTCAAAGTCGGCTGCCAGCTCCTCGTGGCTTTCGGGCAGCAGGTCGATATTGCCTGCAAAGGCCGAAGGACCGGCGTAAGGGGAGCGGAAGAAGTCCGTTGGGTTGACGGGGAGAACCTGCCAGTAGCGCATGCCCATGGCGGCCAGATGGTCGATAAAACGACGCGTGG
>DBGFLF010000291.1:0-8603 GCA_048528725.1 Collinsella sp. | reverse complement strand
AAGAGCGTCCCACACCGAGATGGTGAGGCCGGCGCGGGTAGCGTAGTGGAAGCCGGAGTACTTGATGGCGTCGAGGATCGGGCCGACCTTGGCCTCGGGGTAACGATCGCAGCAGTCCGCAACCAGTTTGGCCACATCGCCCTTGACCATCTTGTAGTTCATGAACTCATAGTCTTCGGGCAGGCACTGGCGGTTGAAGATGATGCGGCCGATAGAGGTCTCGAAGCGCGCAGTCTTGTTGCCGGTGACGTCGTAGTCGACGAACTCGTTCTTGCCGTTCTTGACGCGGAAGATACGGGTGCCGTCCTCGTTGATGACGTTGGCATCGGCAGCGGACACGCGGACCTGGATCTTGGCCTGCATGTCGACCTCGGAGCGGCAGTCATAGGCGTGCAGCGCGTCGTCGAAGCTCGAGAACACGTGGTTCTCGCCCGGCAGACCCTCGCGAACCTGGGTGAGGTAGTACACACCGATGATCATGTCCTGCGAAGGGATGTTGACCGGCTTGCCGGATGCCGGCGAGCGCAGGTTGTTCGCAGAGAGCATGAGCACGCGGGCCTCGGCCTGAGCCTGGCTGGACAGCGGCACGTGGACAGACATCTGGTCGCCGTCGAAGTCGGCGTTGAAGGGCGAGCAGACCAGCGGATGCAGGTGGATAGCCTTGCCCTCGACCAGCACCGGCTCAAAGGCCTGGATGGACAGACGGTGCAGGGTCGGTGCACGGTTGAGCAGCACGACGCGGCCGTCGATGACCTCTTCGAGGATATCCCACACAAAGGTGGCACCGCGGTCGATAGCGCGCTTGGCGCCCTTGATGTTCTCGACCTTGCCAAGCTCGACCAGGCGCTTCATGACGAAGGGCTTGAAGAGCTCCAGCGCCATGGTCTTGGGCAGACCGCACTGGTGCAGCAGCAGCTTGGGGTCGGTAACGATTACCGAACGGCCGGAGTAGTCGACACGCTTGCCCAGCAGGTTCTGACGGAAACGACCCTGCTTGCCCTTGAGGGCCTCGGCGAGCGACTTGAGCGGGCGACCGCCACGGCCAGAGACCGGGCGACCACGACGGCCGTTGTCGAACAGGGCGTCCACGGACTCCTGGAGCATGCGCTTCTCGTTGTTCACGATAATCGCAGGGGCGTCCAGGTCGAGCAGGCGCTTGAGTCGGTTGTTACGGTTGATCACGCGACGATACAGGTCGTTGAGGTCGGACGCGGCGAAGCGGCCGCCGTCGAGCTGGACCATCGGGCGCAGATCGGGCGGAATGACCGGGATGACATCCAGGATCATGTTCGCGGGGCTGTTGCCGCCCTTCAGGAAGGCGTCAACGACCTCGAGGCGCTTGACGGCCTTCTCGCGCTTCTGCTTCTGGGAGTCCTCGTCGGCGATGATGGCCTTGAGCTTCTCGGCCTCGGAGGGGAGGTCGATGGCAGCGAGCAGGTCGCGGACGGCCTCGGCACCCATGCCACCCTTGAAGTACATGGAGTAGTAGCGAGTCATCTCGCGGAACAGCGGCTCATCGGAAATGAGGTCGCGCTCGCTGAGCTTCATGAAGGCGTTGAAGGCGTCCGTGCGGAGCTGCTTCTCGTCCTTGCACTCTTCCTCGATGTCAACGATGCCAGAGGCGATCTCCTCGGGGGTCAGCGGCTCCTCGTCGGAGAACTCGTCAAAGTTCTCGGGGTTGCCCTGCTCCTTGAGGGACTCGATCTGGCGGGCGCACTCGGCATCGATCTCTTCCAGATCGGCGGCGAGCTCCTCGCGCAGGTCGTCAGCGTCGGCCTCGCGAGCCTCGTAGTCAACCTCGGTGATGATGTAGCTGGCAAAGTACAGAACCTTCTCGAGGTCCTTGGACTTGATGTCGAGCATACGGCTCATCGGGAAGCTCGTGGGGCTCTTGAAGTACCAGATGTGGGACACGGGAGCGGCGAGCTCGATGTGGCCCATGCGGTCGCGACGCACCTTGGCCGAGGTGACCTCGACGCCGCAGCGCTCGCAGACGATGCCCTTAAAGCGGATGCCCTTGTACTTGCCGCAGGAGCACTCCCAGTCCTTGGCGGGACCGAAGATCTTCTCGCAGAACAGGCCGTCCTTCTCGGGCTTGAGGGTACGGTAATTGATGGTCTCCGGCTTCTTGACCTCACCGTGCGACCAGGAACGGATCTGGTCGGCGGAGGCAAGGGAGATCTTTACCGAGTCAAAATCAGTAGCTTCGAAATCTGCCACAGTCAACTACTCCTTATCAGTGGTCGTGGCGGCGACAGCCTCGGGTGCCTCGGCGGTCTCGGCATCCTGGGCCTCGACGTCGGCGTCAACGCCGGCGAGCGCGGCCAGGTCGTCGAGAGCGGAGGTCTCCTCGGCGGTCACAGGGACGGAGGCGTCCTCGTCGGCATCGTGCATGGGCTCGATGTCCAGTGCGAGGGAGCGGATCTCCTTGACGAGAACCTTGAAGGACTCGGGGATACCCGGGACAGGAACGTTCTCGCCCTTGACGATGGACTCGTAGGTCTTGACGCGGCCCACGGTATCGTCGGACTTGACGGTCAGGATCTCCTGCAGGACGTTGGAAGCACCGTAAGCGTACAGTGCCCAAACTTCCATCTCGCCGAAGCGCTGGCCGCCGAACTGAGCCTTGCCGCCCAGAGGCTGCTGGGTAACCAGGCTGTAAGGGCCGGTCGAACGGGCGTGGATCTTGTCGTCGACCATGTGGCCGAGCTTGAGGATGTAGGACGTACCCACGGTAATGGGTTCGCGGAACTCCTCGCCGGTGCGGCCGTCGAACAGACGGGTCTTGCCGCGCTCGTCAAGCTGGGTGACGAACTCGGGGCGCATGTGATCGCCAAAGGCAGCGGTGGCCTTGTTGAGCATGTTCTTGTTGGCGCGACGGATGACCTCGGCGATCTCGTCCTCCTTGGCGCCGTCGAAGACGGGCGTCGCGGTGAAGAACGGACCGGGGACGTACTTGTCGGAGTCGGCATCCTCGGTATCCCAACCGCAGGCGGCAGCCCAGCCAAGGTGGCACTCGAGCAGCTGGCCGACGTTCATACGCGAAGGAACACCCAGCGGGTTGAGGATAACGTCGATCGGGGTGCCGTCAGCCATGTAGGGCATGTCCTCGACCGGCAGAACGTTACAGATAACACCCTTGTTGCCGTGGCGGCCGGCGATCTTATCGCCCTGCTGGATCTTACGACGCTGGGCGACGTAGACGCGCACCTGCTCGTTGACGCCGGGGGCCAGGTCGTCGCCGTTCTCGCGGCTAAAGCGGACGACGTCGATGACGCGGCCGTAAGCGCCGTGAGGCATCTTAAGGGAGGTGTCGCGGACATCGTGGGCCTTGGCACCGAAGATGGCGCGCAGCAGGCGCTCCTCGGCGGTCAGAGCGCTCTCGCCCTTGGGGGTAACCTTGCCGACCAGGATGTCGCCAGGGCCGACCTCGGCGCCGATGCGGATGATGCCGTCCTCGTCGAGGTTGGCAAGCATGTCCTCGGAGAGGTTCGGGATCTCGCGGGTGATCTCCTCGGGGCCGAGCTTGGTGTCGCGGGCGTCGATCTCGTGACGGGTGATGTTGATGGTCGTCAGCAGGTCCTCGGCCACCAGGCGCTCGGACACGACGATACCGTCCTCGTAGTTAAAGCCTTCCCACGGCATGTAGGCCACGGTGAGGTTCTGACCCAGTGCGAGCTCGCCGTGATCGGTCGAGGGACCGTCGGCCAGAGGCTCGCCCTGCTCAACGGTGTCACCGACGCGAACGAGCGGACGGTGGTTGATGCAGGTGGACTGGTTGGAGCGCTGGTACTTGGCCAAGTGATACTCGTCCATGCCGCCGGCATGCTTGACGATGATCTTGGCGGCGTCGGCAAAGATGACCTCGCCGGCGTTCTTGGCCAGGGTGACCTCGCCGGAGTCCAAAGCGGCGCGACGCTCCATGCCGGTACCGACATAGGGAGCGGCGGGGTGAACCAGCGGCACGGCCTGACGCTGCATGTTAGCGCCCATCAGCGTACGCTTGGCGTCGTCGTGCTCCAGGAACGGGATCAGCGTGGCTGCGACGGAGAGCATCTGGCGCGGCGAGACGTCCATGTAGTCGACGTCCTCGACGGGCACGTCGGCGGGAGCGCCGAAGGAGCCGTCGAAGTCGCGGGTACGGGCGATCACGGTGTGCGGACGGACAAGCTTGCCCTCGGCATCGGTCGTGATGAACTCGTTGGTCTTGGGATCGAGCGGCGTGTTGGCCGGCGCGATAACGTGCTTCTCTTCCTCGTCAGCGGTCATCCAGTCGATCTGGTCGGTGGCAACGCCGTTCTCGACGCGACGGAACGGGGCCTCGATGAAGCCATACTCGTTGACGCGGGCGTAGAGGGCGAGCGAGCCGATCAGGCCGATGTTGGGGCCTTCGGGGGTCTCGATCGGGCACATGCGGCTGTAGTGCGAGTTGTGAACGTCGCGGACGGCCGTCGGCACGTTGGTGCGGCGGCTGGAGCCGGACTTGTGGCCGGCAAGACCACCAGGGCCGAGTGCGGACAGACGGCGCTTGTGGGTCAGACCGGTCAGGGGGTTCGCCTGGTCCATGAACTGCGAGAGCTGCGAGGAACCGAAGAACTCCTTGATGGAGGCCACGATCGGGCGGATGTTGATGAGCGACTGCGGGGTGATCTCGTCGATGTCCTGGGAGCTCATGCGCTCACGGACGACGCGCTCCATACGGCTCATGCCGATACGGAACTGGTTGGCGACGAGCTCGCCGACGGTACGGATGCGGCGGTTGCCGAAGTGGTCGATGTCGTCGACCTTGAAGCCCTGCTCGCCGGCAGCGAGGGACAGCAGGTAGCGCAGCGTCGCGACGATATCCTCGTCGGTGAGCACCGTGACCTCTTCCTCGGTGGTGAGGTTGAGCTTCTTGTTGACCTTGTAACGACCGACGCGGGCCAGATCGTAGCGCTGCGGGTTAAAGAGCAGACCCTCGAGCAGGCTGCGGGAAGCGTCCACGGTGGGAGGCTCGCCCGGGCGCAGGCGACGGTAGATCTCGATGAGGGCGTCCTCGCGAGTGAGAGCGGTGTCGCGCTCCAGGGTACGCTTGATCACATCGGAGTTGCCGAGCAGCTCGATGATGTCGTCGTTGGTGACGGCGATGCCAAGGGCGCGCAGGAACATCGTGGCGCTCTGCTTGCGCTTACGGTCGATGGAGACCATGAGCTGGTCGCGCTTGTCGACCTCAAACTCAAGCCAGGCACCGCGGGACGGGATGATCTGGGCCTTGTAGATTTGCTTGCCCGAATCCATCTCGGAGCTGTAGTACACGCCCGGGGAGCGGACGAGCTGCGAGACGACGATACGCTCGGTACCGTTGATGATGAAGGTGCCCTGATCGGTCATCATGGGGAAGTCGCCCATAAAGACGAGCTGCTCCTTGATCTCGCCGGTCTCCTTGTTGGTGAGACGAACGTCGGTCAGAAGCGGGGCCTGATACGTCATGTCCTTCTCGCGGCACTCCTCGACGGTGTGCGCGGGGTCGCCGAACTGATGCTCGCCGAAGGTAACCTCGAGAACATGGTTCTGGCTCTGGATGGGGCTGGATTCCTTGAACGCCTCACGAAGACCCTCGTCCTTAAAACGCTCAAAGGATTCCCTTTGAACAGAGATAAGGTTGGGGAGCTCCATGGCCTCCGGGATTTTCCCGAAGCTGACGCGCTTGCGCTCAGTGGCAGTGTATGCGTAGGTCACCAGGTTTTTCCTCCTTCACGGAAATGCTCGGTGGGTTGGCGAGGCATAGCTTCGCCAGTTATCGCAACCTAATAGTTTATCAGGTACCGACCGTTGGGCAAGAAAAGCCTTGACGCGATTGAGTTTTTGGAGTAGCAAAGTTTTTCGACAGAAAACACGCAGGTAGATGTATGTATATCGAACATCTGTTCATATATTTTCTGTGAACAGAGAGCCAGCAATCGCAGCTCTTATAAAAAACGGGCGCGAACCGAGGTCCGCGCCCGTAAATGTCGATGTCCGAAGGCTTACTTGCGCATCAATCCGCCGCGCTCGTCGATGGCGTCCCAGAAGGCATCGGCAAAGCGGGGATCGCTTGCAGCCATGAGGGCGTTGGTGGCCATCCAGCCAGAGGGAGTGCCGGTGTCGTAGCCCGACAGCGGGTCGATGACGACGGCATACATGGCCTCACGGTCGAGCGAACGGGCCATGGCGTCGGTGAGCTGGATCTCGCCGCCCTTGCCGGCCTGCTGATCTGCCAGCAGGTCCATGACCAGCGGGCTCAGCAGGTAGCGACCGACGATGTACAGGTTGGACGGAGCAGCCTCGGGAGCGGGCTTCTCGACCAGACCGCCGATGCGCCAGACAGCGCCCGGCTCGGCATCGGCAACGTCCTCGGCGCCCTCGAGCGAACCGACGCGCTCGCCGGCGATAACGCCGTAGCGGCTGACTTCCTCGGGTGAGCAAGCAGCGACGGCGATAACCGAAGCGCCACCGTGCTCCTTGGAAACGGCGAGCATCTTGTCGCAGATGTCGCGGTTAGGCACAACGTAGTCGCCCAGAAGAACCAGGAAGTTCTCCCCTGCCACGGCGTCGGCAGCAGAGCGAATAGCATGGCCGAGGCCCTTGGGCTCGTACTGATAACGGAAGTCGACCGGCATACCGTCAGCGTGGGCGACGGCATCGGCATAGGCGTTCTTGCCGCGCTCGCGCAGCAGGTTCTCGAGCGAGCGATCGGGCTGGAAGTAGTTCAGTAGCTCGGGCTTGCCGGGAGAAGTAACGATGATGGCGTCGTCGACTTCCTCGGGGTCGAGCGCCTCCTCGACGACGTACTGAATGACGGGCTTGTCGAGCACCGGCAGCATCTCTTTGGGCGTGCACTTGGTGCCAGGCAGAAAACGCGTGCCAAGACCGGCGGCGGGGATGATTGCCTTCATGTTATTCAAAGATCCTTTCGCAGGCGCAAAAGCGCCCCATGCGTGCGGCACACAGCCGCAGACCAAATTGCGATACCCAAGCATCTTACCGCTGGAACTATATGTCGCTACAAGGCAGAGACAATTCTTCAGCAGGTCAACGCAAATTATTGCTCGAATGGTGCAATTTTATTGCCCAACGGCAGGGCGCCCGATACGACGCAAATCACAGAACATGGCAGTTTGAGCTACCGATGTCGAGGGACCGAAAAACAAAAAAGACGGGGCTCGCAATGCGAACCCCGTCTGCAAAGAAATCTGGCGAGAAAGCCTGATTACTTGAGGGTGACAGCAGCGCCAGCAGCCTCGAGCTTCTCCTTGGCAGCCTCGGCGTCCTCCTTCTTGGCACCCTCGAGAACAGCCTTGGGAGCGCCCTCGACGACCTCCTTGGCCTCCTTCAGGCCAAGGTTGGTGAGCTCACGGACGGCCTTGATGACCTGGATCTTGTTGTCGCCGAAGCCCTCGAGCACGACGTCAAACTCGGTCTTCTCCTCGGCCTCAGCGGCGCCAGCAGCGGGAGCGGCGACAACAGCGGCAGGAGCAGCGGCGGAAACGCCGAAGGTGTCCTCGATAGCCTTGACGAGCTCGGAAGCCTCGAGAAGGGTCATTTCCTTAAGAGCATCGATGATCTCATCGGTGGTAAGCTTAGCCATTTCTAAGTCCTTTCGGTTTCCGTGTCTGTGCACGGAGATCAGTTAAAACACGGCGTGAATGCGCCAGGGGTGCGGCGTTGCCGCCGCGGGTGAAAACAGCAACTAGGCTGCCTTCTGCTCGGAGACCTGCTGAATCGAACGAGCGAGACCAGAGGAAACGCCGTTGACGCAGACAGCGATGTCGCGAGCGAAACCGGAGATGAGACCGGCGATCTGGCCGAGAAGCTGATCCTTGGTGGGCAGCTCGGCGATAGCCTTAACATCATCAGCGGAAACGGCCTTGCCGTCGGAGATACCGCCCTTGATCTCAAGGACGCCCTTGGACTTAGCGGAGAAGTCCTTAAGGGCCTTAGCGGCCTCGACCGGCTCGGTCTCGTAGAACACATAAGCGACGGGGCCGGCGAGGATCTCGTCGATCTCGGGCTGCTCCTGGTTCTTGAGAGCGATCTTGACCAGGTTGTTCTTGTAGACCTTCATCTCGGCGCCGCACTCGCGAAGCTGATGACGCAGCTCCTGAGCCTGCTTAACCGTCAGACCGTTGTAGTTGACGACGAACAGACCGGCGTTCTCGGCGATACGGGACTCGATCTCTGCAACCTTGTCGATTTTGTACTGCTGGGGCATGAATTACACCTCCTCGAATTCTTTCCGGGCACGGTCCGCCACAAGGACGTGACGGGGGCATGTCCAAAAAGAAAGCCCCCGCGCTGCATGAGCGACGGGGGCGAGAAGACATATCTACTCGACCACCTCGGCTGGCGGGAAGTCCCATTAAGCTCGCGGGTAAGACCCGTTTGCGCCGGCTGTCTCTGGCAGCGGATTCGTGCGTGAACCTAAAGTATTATGGCGGGGACCCCGGCGTCGGTCAACGGGAAACCGGGCTGCACACAATTCCACCATCCGGCCGCACCGCCGAAGGCCAGGCGCAAGGTTTTCGCTCGGTCAGGTCCTGGGCTCGCACGAAGAGCACATTAAGTGCTCTTCGGCTCGTGCGGAA
>DBGFLF010000290.1:0-5691 GCA_048528725.1 Collinsella sp. | reverse complement strand
TCGATTCTGCACCCCAACCTGGTTCACGCCGTCCAGGGTGTAACGATTAAGCTCATGCCCGGACAGATCATCGGCATCGTCGGCGAGTCCGGTTGCGGAAAGTCCACCACCGCCAACGTCATGTGCGGCCTGCAGGCCCCCACGAGCGGCAAGGTCTACTTTAAGGGCAAGGACGTTACCAAACGTACCGCCGAGGACCGTCGCCACATGGGTCGCGTCATCTCGGTCGTGTTCCAGAACCCGGCCACGGCGCTCAATCCCCGCATGGTCGTTCGCGAGCAACTGCTCGACCCCATGCGCGTCCACAACCTGGGTACCGAGGCCGAGCAGGAGAAGCGCGTCAAGGAGCTCTTGGAGCTCACCGGTCTGCCCAGCTCCGCCGCCGAGGTTCTTCCCGGCCAGCTTTCGGGCGGCCAGCGCCAGCGCGTCGCAATTGCGCGCGCCCTGTCGCTGAACCCCGATGCCATCATCGCCGACGAGCCCACCTCGGCTCTGGACGTTTCGGTCCGCGCGCAGATTCTGAACCTGCTGACCGACCTTAAGAAGGAGCTCGGCCTGGCCATGGTGTTCATCAGCCATGACATCCAGACGGTCCGCTATATCTCTGACGACATCATCGTTATGAATGGCGGCAAGATCGTCGAGCAGGGCGAGGCCAAGCAGGTCTTCCAGCACCCCCAGGACCCCTACACCAAGATGCTGCTCGGCGCTGCGCCGTCGCTGCTGCATCCCAAGCTCGGCGAGTAACCTCGCTTTCCCTCCCGTGCGCCCGGTTCCCTTGCCGGGCGCACCTCCGTTGCGATTTCGAAAGGTTGGGTTCACGAGCCATGCCAAGTGCTCAGGAGCTACAACAGCAATTTGGTGAATATCGAGGCGCTATGCCCCGTCCATCGGATTTCGATCTCTTTTGGAAGGACCGCATGGCCGAGGCCGACGCCGTCGAGCTCGACTATGCGATTGAGGCGGCTTCGGTTGCGGATTCCGCGACCTGTCGGTTTTTCGACCTCTGGTATACCGGCATGTGCGGTGCACGCCTGCATGCCAAGTATCTCCAGCCGGTTTCGGACGAGCCCGTGCCGCTGGTGCTACAGTTCCACGGCTATCCGGGTGCAAGCCGCAGCTGGTTCGAGCAGGCGTCGTTTGCGGGCATGGGCATGGCACTCATCGCTCTCGATTGTCCTGGCCAGGGTGGCCCCTCCGAGGATATTGGTGGATTTGAAGGCACGACGGTTGCTGGGCATATCGTCGCCGGTATCGACGGCGACCCGGCCAATCTTTACTATGTCCGCTTGCACCAGGATATCCGCATTCTGTGCCGTATTGTTCGCGAGCTCGAGGGCATCGATCTTTCCCGCGTATTTGTGAACGGCGCATCGCAGGGCGGCGGTTTGGGCATTGCGACCTGCGCGCTTAATAGTGAGCTTATCAATCGCGCTGCCATCCTCTATCCCTTCCTGTCGGATTTCCGCCTTGTTTGGGATCTGGATGCCGACGATATCGCTTATGAAGGCCTGCGTTATTGGTCGCGTTGGTTTGACGAGGACTCGACTCGTATTGAGGAGGCCTATGCCAAACTGGCGTACTTCGATTCCAAGAACTTTGCCCCCATGGTCAAATGCCCCGTGCTGTTTGGCACGGGCACAGCCGATATCGTCTGTCCGCCGGCGACGCAGTTTGCGGTCTACAACAATCTGGCCTGTGAGAAGCGACGCGAGTTCTTTGAGGGCTTTGGCCACGAGGAGATTCAGGACTTTGACGATCTGATCATTCCGTTTTTCTGCGAGGGAGGGGAGGCTCATGTCTAAGTGCGAGAGCAATATCGACGAGCTGATCGTCCCCGGGCTCGCGGAGATGCCTGGAACGGTTTCGTCAAGGCTCGCAGAATATCGGGACTGGCGCGGTGATGTCCAAGCAGATGTTTCTGATTTAGAGACATGCGCTTCGAATCTTGAGATTCAAGGCCTGGCCATTACGGCGATTGACTTTGTTAACCCCTGCGCCCGTTACTCGGAGGTCTCCTTTGAGCTCGGTGACGATGCGATTCACGCTCGTTTGATCGAGCCTGTCGGTCGTGCCCGAGTGTCTGAGCGCGTGCCGCTGTGCCTGATGTTTCACGACATCGATCGACCCGTGCGTGGATGGAATCACATGACGAGATTTGCCGCCATGGGGTATGCCGTTCTCGCGCTGGATGACGATGTTGCTGGTGCGGACGACCTGCAGTGGGGGATTGCTTCGCCCACTTTTGTCAAGCGCGTCCGTTGGGGCTGCGCGTTGGCGAAGGTCGCGCGCAATCTTGATGGCATGGATCCCGATCGCATTTTTGCATGGGGCGAGGGTCTTGGCGGCGGTGTCGCGCTGGCGGTTTCTGCTCTGGACGAGCGCGGACTTGCCTGCACGGCGATTGCCAATCCAATTCCCGGTGGCCTCGAGGCTCTGTCGTCTCGGGTGCGCGGATCGGTGCTCATGGGCACGTCGCTCATGGATACCGTGAGCGACCCCAAGGGACAGTTTGCCGTATTCAACGGTCTTGAGTGTGACCGGAGGCATATCATCTATGCCAAATACGCTCATGAGCGTATTAACGCGTTCGAAAACGAAGTCGTCGACTTCTTTAACCAAACGTTCTATCCGTGTTCTTTGGCCTAGACGGCCTGGACACTGCCAACAAGAGTGAGCGGCATAGGGCCGCTCGCCAGACAGCTAAGGAGATTCTTGTGGCAACTCAGAAATTCACCGGCGTTATCCCTCCCGTCGTTGTTCCCGATACCGAAGACCACCAGCTCGACGTTGCCTCCTTTGAGCGCAGCATCAACCGCATGATCGATGCCGGCGTCGATGGTCTGTTCTTCTTGGGGTCTTCGGGCGAGGTCGTCTTCTCCACCGATGAGCGCCGTCGCCAGATTATCGCCGAGGCCGTTCGTATCGTCGACCACCGTGTGCCTGTTCTGGTCGGCATCATCGATACCGAGACCGAGCGCATGATTGAGCACGGCAAGGTCGCCCAGGAGCTGGGCGCCGATGCCCTTGTCGCCACCTGCCCGTTCTATGCCCTGCAGGGTATGACCGAGGTCGAGGAGCACTTCCGCATCCTGCACGAGGAGCTCGACCTGCCCATCTTTGCCTATGACATTCCCGTCTGCGTTCACACCAAGCTCCCCTGGAAGCTCCTTGCCAAGCTCGGCGCCGAGGGCGTCCTTGCTGGCGTCAAGGATTCCTCGGGTGATGACATCTCGTTCCGCTACCTCGTTCAGGAGAACGAGAAGAACGGCCATCCGATGAGCATCCTCACCGGTCACGAGGTTGTTGTCGACGGCGCCTATCTCGGCGGCGCTGACGGTTCCGTCCCGGGTCTCGCCAACGTTGAGCCCGAGGGCTACGTGCGTCAGTGGAAGGCCGCTCAGGCTGGTGACTGGGCTACCGTCAAGGCCGAGCAGGATCGTCTCAATGAGATCTCCCACATCTGGGATGTCACCTCGGGCGTCCAGGGCTATGCCGGTGGCGTCGGCGCCTTCAAGACCGCTATGAACCTCATGGGCATCTTCGACAGCCCGACCATGCCGCGCCCGGTGAAGGCCATGACCGGTGAGAACGTCGAGGCGATTAAGAAGGTCCTCCAGGACAACGGCCTCCTTTAAAGCTTTCCCAGGCACCCGACCTCGCCGTTCAACCGTGCGGCCATGACCCATTAGGTCAATGGCCACACGGCTTCTCGGCGATCTCGGGCACCTGGAAAACCTTTACCGCGCTGTGACGGCTAGCCTGACGGCGCATTTCCTGTAGTTGTTTATATCTCCTAAGGAGAGCGACATGGAGAACAAGTACGTTTGCTCCGTCGATATCGGCGGCACCAAGATTGCGACTGCCATTATGGAGTATCCGGCTGATGGCGGCGTGCCCCATCCGGTCTTTGAAGCCGAGGTTCCCACCGAGGCCCAAGAAGGCGGCGAGGCAGTTTTCCAGCGCATCGAGGCGTCCATCAAGGCTGCTCTCGAGGCGAACCCCGATGTCGAGGTCCTCGGTATCGGTATTGGCGCCGCCGGTGTCGTCGACCCCAAGACGGGCGCCATCGCCTACGCCAACGAGATCATGCCCGGCTGGTCTGGCGTTCAGTTGGGGCCGCGTCTGCGCGAGGACCTTGGTCTTCCCGTTGCCGTGGTGGGCGACGTGCAGGCTCATGCTCTGGGCGAGGCCCACTGGGGCGTCGGCAAGGGCAAGTTCTCCGTCTTGTGTCTGGGCATCGGTACGGGCATCGGCGGCGCATATGTCGAGAACGGCCGCGTGATGCAGGGCTTCCACGGTGCTGCCGGTCATATGGGCCACATCGAGTGCTCGGCTGCCGCCGGCATTCCCTGCGCCTGCGGGCGTTCTGGCCATCTTGAGTCTGTTGCTTCGGGCACTTCCATTGGTCGCATGTACGACGAGCGCTTTGGCCGCGTCGACCCCAGCCGTCCTTCGGTCGGTCGCGATGTAAACGACCTGTGCCGCGCGGGCGACGCAAAGGCGACTGAGGTCATCCATGACGCCGGCTTTGCGCTGGGTGCCAGCTTGGGCTCGCTCGCTAACATCCTGGACCCTGAGGTCATCGTGCTTTCGGGTGGCGTGATTCACCAAGGTCCCGATTGGCGTTCACAGACGTGGAAGGATTCGGTACACGAGGGCTATGCCAGCCAGGCGCTCGATCCGCTTCAGGACACGCCGATCCTCATCGGTTCTCTTGAGGGCGATGCTCCGCTCATCGGTGCCGCCGAACACCTTCTTGCGTCGTTGAAATAAACATAGCTACCAAGTGCGCCTTCTGAGGTGCCGCAGATTGACGTGAAAGAGGAGCGAAGCGTACTTCGGTACGCGAGCGACGGTTTGAACGTCAAGGTGCGGTGTCTCAGAAGGCTGTTTTTGAGAAAGGTTGAGTCGAACATGACCGTTGATCCTTTGATCCAGTCCCTGAAGGGCAAGCTCGTCGTGAGCGTTCAGGCGTATATGGGCGAGCCGCTTCGTACGCCCGAGACCATGGCTCAAATGTCTCGTGCTTGTGAGCTCGGCGGCGCCGCCGCCATTCGCTGCCAGGGCCTTGCCGACATTGCCGCCATTAAGGGTCGCTGTGAGGTCCCCGTTATCGGCCTGTGGAAGGATGGGCACGAGGGCGTTTACATCACGCCGACGCTGCGTCACGCTCGCGCCTGCGTTGCTGCGGGTGCCGATATCGTGGCGATCGACGCCACCGATCGTCCGCGTCCCGACGGCAAGTCGGTCGAGGATACCTTCCGCCCGCTGCACGAGGAGGGTGTGCTCCTGATGGCGGATTGTGCCACCATCGAGGACATTCGCCGTGCGGTTGATATGGGCTTCGACCTGGTATCTACCACGCTTTCTCACGGTGTCGCTGCCATCGACTGCACCATGGCCGATGGCCCCGATCTGCCGCTCCTGCGTCAGGCGACCGAGGAATTCCCCGGTCTTCCCATCATCTGCGAGGGCCGCGTGCACACGCCCGAGGAGGCTCGCGCCGCGATCGATGCTGGCGCCTGGGCCGTTGTCGTCGGCACCGCCATCACGCATCCCACGAGTATTACAAGTTGGTTCAAGGCTGCGCTTGAGGCGTAAGACAGGCCTCGTATCCGCTCGGGGCGGTATACTCAATAAAGGCAATTGATCGCGCGGGATCCGCTGGCCGGGTCCCGCGCTTGTTTT
>DBGFLF010000289.1:0-6476 GCA_048528725.1 Collinsella sp. | reverse complement strand
CTCCCACCTCCTGTACAAACTTACGCTCCTGATCGAGCTCGGCGTCACCAGTAAGGAGCACGCGCAGGCTCTTGCCTTCCTGAGCGTAGGAAAGCAGCAAAACAAGAGAGTCCTCATTGCCCTCGCCATCCACCGTGTCAAACGGCCACATCACACGTGTCCGAAATGCGCCGATATCGACCGTGTCTCCGCAAGCCACCTGCCGATACGTTACGCCGGGGCGATTCAGGACCTCAGCAGGCGCGCCGTCAAGCGCATCGGTCGCGACCACAATGGTTCCAACCGAAAACTGATCGAGTACATCGGGAAGACCACCCCAATGGTCCTCGTCCCAATGCGTCACGAAGACGGCATCGATATGATGGACGTTATTGCGAACCAACGCCGATACCACGCGCTCATCGAGCCCACAGTCGACGAGCGCCACAGCGCCACCCTGACGAACCAGAATCGCATCGGCCTGGCCAACATCAAGGACCGTCACCGAAGGCGGAGCGAAGCGATCCCAGTAGATGTACGGAATCGCAGCCAAGAGCACCAGGCATGCAAGCCCCACCGCCATAGGACGCGCACGAGGACGCGGCCACCAGACCAGCAGAACCGCCAGCAAACACGGCACTAGATAAATCCACATGCTATCGGGCGGCACGCTCACGGATGCACCCGGCACGGCGGCAAACAGCTGCTCGAAGAACAGCGCGCAACGGGCGGCAATCATGGGCACGACGAGTGCCCAAGCTTGCAACGGCTCCACGAGCGAAAAGGGAACCAGCACGATCGACACAGCAAGCAGGAGACTCACCACCGGACCGATGACCGCATTCGCCAGCGGAGCAATGAGCGAGAACGTACCAAAGGCAGGAATGGTGATGGGAAGCGTCGCCAACTGCGAGCACAGCGTAACGGAAAGCATGCTGGCAATGCCCGTCGGCACACCCAGCTCTCCCAAAGCGTAGGTGGCGTACGGGCAAAAGCACAGGATGGCAAAGACGCTGGCACATGAAAGCTGAAAGCCCATCTCGTACAGGACCGTCGGCCGCAGCAGCACAAAGATGGACATGGTTACAAAGAGTGCCGATGCGCCATGCCGGCGACGCCCCGCACCGTTTACGACAAGCGTCGCGAACACCATGCAGCACGCGCGCACGGCCGAGGGAGAGGCACCCGTAAAGGCAGCGTAAACCACAAGCGTTATCGCCAATATCGACCGTTGAAGACCACGTGAACACCGAGTCTTTTGCAATACAGCCTCGATTACAAACCCCACAATAGCCAAATGGCTGCCCGAAACGGCGATAAGATGCGCCGTTCCCGTCACCGAAAACCAGTCGCCCGCTGGCTGGGCGCGCAACTCGGCCGAGCGTCCACAGACAATGCCGGCTATGAGCGAACGCGCCGGGTCGGTCGCAGGCGCGATGGACGCAAGCAGCCCATTTCGCAGCCGAAGCAGCGGCCCCGGAGAGCCCTCATCGACCGACACAATCCGAACGGCTTTAACCTTGCGCACCTCGCCTCGGAGTACGCGCGAGCGCCCATACGCATCGTTCTCAAAGCGCGAAACGCGGCCGATAGCACGTACATGCGAACCGACGCCGAGCTCGCGATCACACGACAGCCGCACCTGACCTAAACACTTTTCGCCCGCATACGCATCGCAGGTATAGGAGTACGCACCGTCATTGATGGACGGGTCACCGCGCACAACAAATTCAAGACTGCTCGCAGCCCGATTATCCAGCGCCCTCGAAGCACGCAGCGCCCCAATCGCCCAACCCGCGGATACGACCGCCCCCGCCACGAGACCAAGGGCCGCGGCATGCAGCCATCGCCTCCACCGTACAGGGCGCATACGGAACCGAGCCAACACGATGCAAGCCGCAGCCGCAACGGGAATGGCCATAAGCAATGTGACGGGTGTCGTCCGCTCGCCCAGCAGCAAATCGGCCGCCATGTTAAGTACCAAGCCACAGCTCACACACAAGCCGGCACAAAGTGCCATCGTCCACGGCATCAATGGCCGTGGTGGCATCACTTGCTCGCGCTCGGTCGCACTCATACGCAAATGCAATCTTTGATTTTGGCGAGCTTCTTCTCACCGATTCCCGATACGCGCATCAGGTCATCGACTGAGGCAAAAGCACCGTTCTTTGTCCGCTCATCGATAATCGACTGAGCCATAGAAGGCCCAATGCCCGGGAGCGTCTGCAGCTCCGCCGCACTTGCCGTATTGATGTTCACGAGCTCCGACGAAGACCCCGCGCCAGGGGTCGTGGCAGCACTACTTTCGGCCCCGCCGACCGCCGCAGCCGCTTGTTGCTCCCCCACCTTCGGAACATAGATCTTTTGTCCGTCTGCGACCTTGGACGCACGATTAAGCCCTGTCACATCCGCCTCGGCCGTAAGCCCTCCGGCGGCATCGATAGCTTGGGACACCCGTGCTCCATCTTTGAGCCGATACACGCCAGGCCTCACAACGGCGCCATCCACATCGACGTACACCTCCGCAGCAGAGGAACTCTTGGCCGAAGACTCATCATCAGAAGACGCATCCCCGGCCCCGTGCACATCCGAGACGCTCGCCTCATCACTACGCTCAAACGACACGCTACTGGAGTGGCCACCAAAACTTGCCATCGCCAAACCGCTCGCGGCGGCAATGACAACCAGAATCGCCACCACCACCGCTTTATGCCCGAGCAGCTTTTCTGCCCAGCGGTCCATACGTTTAACCCTTTCGTGATGTTCGCGCTGCGCCATAGCAAACACCTCCCAACACCATCGTGTCAGGAAACGAGCGCCGAAGCCTCCGCACGTCCACACTGGTTATCGCGGTCAAACCAAAATCTGACAAAAACCTTGCAGAAAAGTGTCCATTTATTCAGCCACACGTCAGCGAATGAACATCTTGGCATCATTTGCCCAGATAGCAAAAGACCGACGATACAGGCGCATCGTCGGTCTATGCAGGCAATTACTCGTGATCTTGGTAAATCTCACGCGGAGCAAGCTCCGAATGTTTGCGTTTTAAGGTCTTAGGGGCCTTATACGTGTTGCTGGAGAAGTCAATGTACTCGGTCTGCTTAAGCAGGCGCTCGATCATCTCCTCGTGGTCGAACAGCTCCCAGGCCTCGTGCACGGCATCGAGTTTGGCGTGCGTCTCGGGACGACGCGGCATAAAGAGCGTGCAGCAGTCGGGCGGCGCCTCAGTGGAAATATCGAACGTGCCGATCTCTTGAGCGCGCGCAATGATCTCCTGCTTGTCGGACCCGATGAGCGGACGGAACACGGGAATCTTCACGGCCTCGTTGACGGCCATGATGTTCTCGAGCGTCTGGGAGGCAACCTGACCGAGCGACTCGCCGGTCACGATGGCCTTGGCGCCCTCGATATGCGCGATGCGCTCGGCAACCGAATACATGATGCGGCGATACATGATCACGCGCAGGTTGCTGGGGCAGGTGACGGAAATCTCACGCTGGCAATCGCCGAACGGCACCACGTACAGACGGCCGATCTGGACACCCGGCTCAAGCGCACGGATGATGTCCTGCACCAAATACTCACTCGTATCGGGAGTCTGCGGACGACCGGAGAAATGTACCGGCACGCACACTGCACCGCGACGCGCGAGCATCCAGGTCGCCACCGGAGAATCGATGCCCGACGACAGAAGCGTCACGACCTTGCCGGCAGAACCCACCGGCAGACCGCCCACGCCGCGCTCGGAGCGCGCGTACACGTAAACGCTACCCTGGACCACCAGTACGTGCACCATCGCATCGGGGTCGTGCATTTGAACCTTTTTATCGGGGAAGGCCTCACACAGCACCTCGCCCACCTGACGATTGATATCAATCGAGGTGAGCTCATAGTCGGTATTGGAGCGCTTGGCGTGCACCTTAAACGAATCAAAGGGGCCAAACTCGCGCAGCGCCTTGACGGCGGCGGCGCAGTACTCCTGCGGGTCGCGGTTGGTGTGGTACGCCAGGGACACACGGGCAACGCCGGGGACGGTGCGGATGACACGCGCCGCCTCATCAGCCTGATGCTCGTTAAAGGTCACGAGGATATAACCGGAAATTCGAGACACAGCGTTCACGGAAAAGGCGGCCAAAGCCGCCTTAATGTTATCCATGAGGATATGCTCAAAATGTGCGCGGTTCTTACCCTTCAGTCCAACCTCGTGATAGTGGACCAGGCAGACGCGAGCCGCCATTTAGGCTTCAGCAACCTTGTGGCCGAGCGCCTTCTCGTAACGGGCCTCGTCGTAAGAGATGTCGCCGTCGACAATCTCGTCCATAGCCATCGAGATGGTATCGGCGCCGGAAAGCCCGATGGTGATGTCATCGACATCCTGGACGGCAAGCACGCGGTTGTGCTGGCCACGCAGCATGCTATTGATGTCGCAGGCGCGCTTGGAGGCAAGCGAAGCGAGCAGGAAGCGGTTGTGATCGGTCTTCTCCAGAAGATCGTCAATGCAAGGCTTTACAACGGACACGGACCTCAGATCCTTTCATGCATATCGAGAACGCGAACGAGTTCATCGGTCGCGCGGTCGAGATCGTCATTAACCACGACGTCGTCGTAGCGGTCGGCAAGGGCAAGCTCATCGGCGGCGTTTGCCATACGCAGCTCAATCGTCTCGGGCGTCTCGGTACCGCGACCGACCAGACGCTCGCGGAGCACCTCAAGCGAAGGCGGCTTGATAAAGATCAGCACGGCCTCGGGGAAACGCTCCTTCACCTGCAGGGCACCCTGGACATCGATCTCCAAGATGAGAGACGAACCAGAGGCGAGCTTGGACTGGACCTCGCTCACCAACGTGCCGTAGCAGTTACCGTGGACCTCGGCCCACTCAACAAACTCACCGTTTGCCACGCGGCGGTCGAACTCCTCGCGCGTCAGAAAAAAGTAGTTGACGCCGTCGACCTCACCTTTGCGTGGTGCTCGCGTGGTAGCCGAAACCGTCAGGCCCAGGTTCGAGCGGCGCTCGCGCACACGAGTGACGAGCGTACCCTTGCCTGCGCCTGACGGTCCAGAAATCACAAAGAGCTTGGAATCCTGAGCGCTCACTTATTTGGTCAGCTGCTCGAGGAGCTGCTCGCGCTGACGGACGCCGAGGCCCTGGACGCGACGGGTAGCGGAGATACCGAGCTCCTCCATGATCTTGGCGGCCTTGGCCTTGCCGTAACCGGGGAGAGACTCGATGAGGGTGGAAACCTTCATGCGGGAAGCAATGGGGTCATCGGAGTTGAGCACGGACTCGAGGGACTTCTCGCCCTTCTTGATCTGCTCACGGAGCTCTGCGCGAGCGTGACGTGCGGCGGCAGCCTTCTCAAGAGCCTGCTTACGCTGCTCATCGGTAAGCTGAGGGAGTGCCATTCGTACCTCCAAATAGTTGGGTTATATCTGATTCAATATTTGGCATTTTAGCACGTAAAACGTACAAAATGCCCAATCGCGGCTCCATAGGTTAGACGATACCCGCAAAAAGTGCAATATATCGTGCTAAAAGATGAGCCCCCGACCTGCGATTCCACACAAAGGATGGGAAAGTTTACGCAGGCACAGGGGCTAATTTGTGCTATTGAACCCAAAAAGTGGTGACTTAAGGGAATCTTTTACGCGACGTTTTCGACCAGCTCGGCAACGATGGCGTCAAACGCGGCAACCGGATCGTCGGCGCCGGTAATGGGGCGGCCCACCACGATATGGCTCGCGCCGCGCTCGATAGCCTGGGAAGGCGTGGCCACGCGGGACTGATCGCCCAGCGCAGCACCAACCGGACGCACGCCCGGGGTCACAATCAGCGCATCGGGACCCAGCAGCTCACGCATGTCATGAGCCTCCATCGGCGAGCACACGATACCGTCGATACCGTTGGCCTGGGCGAGCTTTGCCAGACGGGCGGCCTCCTCGGCAACGGGCGACTCGACGCCGATCTCGCTCAGCGCATCCTGATTCATGCTCGTAAGCACGGTGATGGCGACGAGCTTGGCTCGATCCTCGCGTGCCTCCTCGGCACCCTCACGGCAGGCGGCGAGCATAGCACCCGAACCCAAGCCGTGAACCGAAAGCAAGTCGGCACCGGCAAGCGAGGCCGAGCGAGCGGCACCGCGCACCTGATGCGGAATGTCATGGAACTTAAGATCAAGGAAGACCTTAAAGCCCAGGTCCTTAAAGGTCTTGACGATCTCGGGACCCTCGGCGTAATAGAGCGTCATGCCCACTTTAAGCCAGACGGCATGGCCCGAAAGCTCATGGGCGAGCTCGAGCGCACGCTCACGGTCGCAGTCGAGGGCGACGATAACGCGGTCGCGGGCATCGGTCTCTAGCATTCGAAAGCACCTACCAGCTCGTTGATGTCCTTCACGCCCTGTGACTCGGCCCAGGCCTCGAGCTCGCGCGCAATCTTAATCGAAGCGCACGGATCGACGAAGTTGGCCATACCGACCGATACGCAGGTGGCGCCGGCC
>DBGFLF010000288.1:0-3371 GCA_048528725.1 Collinsella sp. | reverse complement strand
GCTGCCTGCGCTATGAGTTCGAGGCGTACAAGGACTTTAAGAGCCGCGCGCCCAAAAAGAAGACGCTCATCGATACGCCGCTTGGCAAGGCGCGTATTCAGGAATATGACACGCCGCGTGAGCAGCTGGTGCTGCGCCTGGAGAACGGCAAAGTCTTTAAGGTCAACCTGGCCGATATGACGTGCTCGGAGGGCTGCAAAAAGAAGGCCGCCGAGCAGGGCTGCAACTGCCGCCCCGACTGCGTGACGCGCGATGTGCTCGAACGCATCGAGTCGCCCGAGATGCGCCTGGCGCTCATGGAGCTCGATCGCGAGAACGGCGTCGACGTGGGCGATGGCCTGTCGAGTGCCGATCGTCTGGCCGGCACATCGATGCCCAAGCGCCGTCGTCGCGATGCCGAATCCGATGCTCGCACCGCTCAGGGCCAGGGCGAGGGCCGTGGCCGTGGAAAGGGCCGTGGTAAGGCCGAGACACCCGAGGCCGAGGAGGCCGCCGGTAGCCGTCGTCGTCGCAAGCGCGCGGGCTCGGGCGATGCTACCGAGGCTGCAGCCGCGGGCAAGAACGCCTCTCGCGAGCGCGAGGTTCAGCAACCCCAGCAGCAGAATCGCGGCGGTGGCATGAACCCCACACGTCGCCGCCGCCGTCATCTGTCGAGCGAGGAGCGCGAGGACGCCTTCCGCGCCGCAGCCGCTCGCGAGGCTGGTACCGCCCCCAAGGGTGGTTCGGGTTCCGATGCGCCTGCCGACAAGGGTGGCAAGTCACGTGGCGAGGAGGAGCGCGCGCCGCGTCCGCGCCGTCGCCATTCCTCGGGCGCGCAACAGAAGCCCTCAGTGCCCTCCGTGGCCGATCAGGTCTCGGATGGCGAGGTCAAGGTCACGCGCCGTCGTCCCGGGGATGGCGGGGGAGCGGCTGCCAAGGCTTCGCGTGGCGCCGCTCGCGACGAGCGCGAGCCGCGCGAGGATCGCGGTGGCGAGGGCTCGGCCGACCAGGGTCAAAAGCGCCGTCGCCGTCGCCGTTCCCGCAAGCCGCGCCAGGATGGTGGCGAGGGCTCGACCCCGTCTTCGTCCGCACCACAACCGCCCGCCGGCGAATAACGCCCGCGAGCGGATTTAGCCCGCCTTGCCCCGAGCACATCGGGGTATCATAGCGCCGAATCAACAACCCTCCCTGCGACCGAACGTAGGGAGGGTTGTGTCTTGAAGAGCCATCTGAACATATTGAGCTGTCTGCAGGGTGCCGGTACCCTACCGTTTGCGGACGAATTACTACCGTTTGCCGAGCGGGTGGCACGCGAGGCGCTCGAGGCATTGTCGCCAACACGATGTGCCGGCTGCGAGCGCGCCGGTACGCTTATTTGCCAAGACTGCCTGGCTGCGCTCACGCTCATCGACCCACGTCATAGCTGCACCCGATGCGGCGCCCCGTTTGGGGATTTGCTGTGCACTGAGTGTTCGGTCGAGGGCACGTCCTCGGCAATGGCGGAGGCGCTCGACCGCTGCCTGGCGTGCGCCGTCTATGCGCATCCGCTGCCGCGCATCATTAAAGCGTACAAGGATGCGGGCGAGCGACGTCTGGCTCCGTATCTGGCGGAGCTGCTCTACGACACCGCCCTGCATGCCCAGGTCGTAGCGCCCGATCGCTACGGAGGCGTGCTGTCCGGTGCGGATGCTGTGGTGTTTGTGCCTGCGACGGCGGCAGCGTTTCGGCGGCGTGGTTTTGATCATATGGAGGCTATCGCGCGCCCATTTTGCGAGCTGTCGGGTGTTCCCCTGCTCGATGCTCTCGTCAAGTACGGGCATGGCGACCAGCGCGAACTCGGTCGTGAGGAGCGCCGCGAGCGTGCCCAAGGCATGTACGAGACGGTTGAGGACGTGCGCGGCCGCCGTCTACTGCTTATCGATGACGTTATCACCACGGGCGCGACCATGGCAGCGGCCTCGGCGGAGCTCAAGCGTGCCGGCGCTGCGGCAGTCGATGGCCTTGCTATCGCACGTGTTTGGTAGGGGTGGTTTTGTGGCAGTGAAGATTGAGCGGCGCAACGAGCCGACAGGCGAACAGCTAGCGGCTTCCGTAATCCTAACAGGCGCTTCAGCGCTGCGCATGATGCGCGCCGAGCGCCGGCAGATGGGCTATATCAGCTGGAAGGACCTTAATCCCGATGAAGAGCGCCGTGTGCTGCGCACGTCGTCGCCCTCGACCGAGGATATCTATCTTCCTGACTTGGTGCGAATTGGAGCCAAAAGTGGCGAGGTGCAAGAAGATCTGTGCTTGCTGGTGGGATCTGCGGCGCAGCGCCGCCGCATGCCTGGCGTAGGCTGGTCCGTGTGTTCCGGGTTGCCCGCCGGCTCGATTCTAGAGGTGGAACCGGGGGTGTACAGCCTATCTCCCGAGGCCCTTTGTGTTGCCGTTGCGCGCGAGGTCGGCTGCATCCAGGCGTTTGCCCTGGCCCAGGAGCTGTGCTCTAAGATTTCACTGAGCGACCGCGGGAAGTATCTGCCTCCCTACACCTCGCCTGTTACGAATAAACTTGCAAAGGACAAGGACCAGCCAGCAGACGTGGGCTACTTTGAAGTCGAACCGGTGCTGACGCCCGATCGCCTGGCAGATTACCTTGCGACATGCAAGGGAAGCACGGCCAAACAATTGCAGCGTCTGTGTCCCTACTTGTCAGAAAACCTGCTCTCGCCCATGGAGTGCATCATGCTTGCCATGTTCTCCCTTCCGTTTTCCTATGGGGGATTTGCCTGCGGTCCCTTTAAGACCGATTGCAAAATCAAGTTCGATGACCGTGCGCAGGCAATCTCGGGCATGCCGCATGCAGTCTGTGATGCCTATCAGGAAGCAGCCCGGTTTGACCTGGAATACAACGGTGAGCAGGGCCATGGATCCCAAAGTGGGCGCATCCACGACGAAAAACGTAACACGGGCTTTCTAGCCATGGGGATCGAGGTTGCAACCGTCAACAACGAAATGCTCTGTGACATGGAAGCGATGGAAGCACTCGCGTGGCGCATCTATCAACGCATGGGCAAGCGGTACCGTAACCGCGTCGACGCCCGTAGAAAGAAACAAGAGGCACTGCTTAACATGCTTCGGGCGTGTTTTGGGCTTAAGCCAGCCTAATTCGCGCCGAATAGAGGGGGTTAATTATATGCGCTGGCAAAAAAATGGCAAATATGAGTACTGGCACTAAATTAGTAACAGCAAAATCAGGGAAATCAGGACTCGGAGACGCTGCAAAGTAAGAAGATAATAAACAAATGTAGAATATCTAAGAGCCATGTTGGCGGAAATGAGGTAGCGCGCAGAGATGTGGTGTAAGAGGCGGGGCATGCCCCGCCTCTTCTCTTTCTTGAAAGGGAGGGGACACC
>DBGFLF010000287.1:0-4870 GCA_048528725.1 Collinsella sp. | reverse complement strand
GAGCCGTCCCATCGCCGTCGGCGTGCTCCTGGCGCCCTTTAAGACGAACCCTCGCCAGGTCGCGCTCGTAAGCTGGGCGGGCCTGCGCGGAGCAGCTTCGGTCGTCTTTAGTCTCTTTGCCGTAGTGGCCGGCGTTCCCGGCGGACACGACCTATTTGACCTGGTATTTGTGATTGCCGTGTCGAGCATTGTGGTGCAGGGCTCGCTGCTGCCGGCGGTGGCGAAGAAGCTCGATATGATCGATGCGACCGGCGACGTGCGCCGCACCTTTAACGACTACCGCGACGAGGACGGCATGTCGTTTGTAAAGCTCAAGGTGGGCGCTGGACATCCGTTTGCCGGACGCTCGCTCGCGGACATTGGCAGCGCCACAGACATGCTCGTGGTCCTGGTGCTGCGCGACGGGGCGCACCCGGTACTGCCCAATGGCGACACCGTGATCCAGGAAGGCGATCTGCTGGTGATGGCCGCCCCAACGTTCGAGGAGCGTGCCGAGGTTACGCTGCGCGAGGTCACCGTGACTCCCCACGGTCGCCTGGCCGGCCAGCGCCTGCGCGACGTTCCGCAAGGCAAGCACCCGTTTATCGTCGTGATGCTCAAGCGCGACGGCCAGACGATCATTCCCGACGGCAACACCTTAATATACGCCGGCGACGAAGCCGTCATTGCCACCCTGGCGTCGTAGCGGGCAGGAGGTAGCTAATTTGCGACGAAGAGATCAAGCGCCTAGAAAGCCTCATGCCTTCGCTCGCAGATTTGGATTTGCCTGAGGAGTAAAGCACCCCTCCCCCATGTAACCATCCTGCAAATCATAGCGGCGCAGTCGAGTTTTACCGTGATGCGGTCGCGCCTGGCGCTCCACTGTGCTAAAGTATCCCGAACGTTCAAACGACTACGAGGGGGAACTAGAAGATGGCACGTGTGCACAACTTCTCAGCTGGCCCGGCCGCGCTGCCTACCAGCGTGCTCGCCGAGATCGCCGACGAGATGATGGACTACCGCGGTTGTGGCATGTCCGTGCTCGAGATGAGCCATCGATCTAGCATGTACCAGCAGATTATCGACGACGTCGAGGCAACCCTGCGTCGTCTGCTGAGCATCCCCGACAACTACCGTGTCCTGTTTTTGCAGGGCGGCGCCACGCTGCAGTTTGCGGGCATCCCCATGAACCTCATGCGCCGCGGGCGCGCCGGCTACATCGTGACCGGCAACTTTGCCAACAAGGCATACAAAGAAGCCGCCAAGTACGGCGAGGCCGTGCTGCTCGCGAGCTCCAAGGACACCAATTTCGACCGCATACCCACCATGGCCGACGTCAACGCGCGCATTGCCGCCGAGGCCGCAAGCAACGGGCTCGACTACGTCTACATCTGCCAGAACAACACCATCTTTGGCACCATGTACCACGAGCTGCCCAACTGCGGCGACGTACCGCTGGTCGCCGATGTCTCGAGCTGCTTTCTGTCGCAGCCGCTCGACGTTGAGCGCTACGGGCTCATTTACGCCGGCGCGCAGAAAAACGCCGGCGCCGCGGGCGTGACCGTGGTCATCGTGCGCGACGACCTCATCGCAGATGGCTCCGCCTTTGCGCAAACGCCGCAGTACATGGACCTCAAGGCCCAGGCCGCCAAGGGCTCCATGCTCAACACGCCCAACACCTTTGGTATCTACGTATGCGGCAAGGTGTTCCGTTGGGTTGAGAAAACCGGCGGACTTGCCGCCATGGCCGAGCGCAACTGGGCCAAGGCCAATCTGCTCTATGACCTGCTCGAGCACAGCGAGCTGTTCCATAGCACTACGCAGGCCGACAGCCGCTCCATCGCCAACGTCACCTTCCGCACCGGCGACGCCGAACTCGACGCGGCCTTTGTCGCAGGCGCGGCCGGGCACCAGATTCAAAACGTCAAGGGCCATCGCCTGGTGGGCGGTATGCGCGCCAGCGTCTACAACGCCGTAACCATGGAAGACGTGCAGGCACTGGCCTCGTACATGAAGGACTTCGAAGCGCAGCATAGTTTGAGCCCGCGATCTAACTAGCCCGCAACGCGCGGGCCGACCAGCCACTTCAAACCACTTGTTTTAGACAAACCTGCTAAGGAGTTTTTCCATGCGTAAGATTAAGACCATCGACGACATCACTAAAGACGGCAAAGTCGAGTTTGGCGAGGGCTACGAATTTGTGAGCACCGCCGAAGAGGCCGACGCCATCCTGATGCGCTCGACCGACCTGCACGGCTACGAGCTGCCCGAGGGCATCCGCGCCATCGCCCGCTGCGGCGCCGGCGTCAACAACATCCCCGTCGAGGAGTACGCCAAGAAGGGCGTCGTCGTCTTTAACTCCCCCGGCGCCAACAGCAACGCCGTCAAGGAGCTCGTCCTAGGCATGCTGGTGCTCTCGAGCCGCGGCGTGGTGCAATCGATGAACTGGGTGCGCGACAACGCCGACGATCCCGAGATCCAGGTCGATGCCGAGAAGGCCAAGAAGGCCTTTGTGGGCCGCGAGCTCAAGGGCAAGCGCATCGGCGTCATCGGCCTGGGCAACGTGGGCTCCAAGGTAGCCAACGCCTGCGTCGATCTGGGCATGGACGTCTACGGCTACGATCCGTTCATTTCCGTCGAGCACGCATGGGTGCTGAGCCGCGAAGTGCAGCGCGTAGGCACGCTCGAGGACCTGTGCCGCGGCTGCGACTACCTCACCGTGCACGTACCCAGCAAGGCCGACACCATCGGTATGATCAGCACCCAGCAGATCGATCTGCTGGCACCCGACGCCGTGCTCATCAACTACGCGCGAGAGACCATCATCGACGAAGACGCCGTCGACGCCGCCCTGCGCGAGGGCAAGCTCAGCTGGTTTAGCTGCGACTTCGCCACGCCCAAGACGGTCAAGATGCCCAATACGTTTATCACCACGCATTCGGGCGCCGGCACCGGTGAGGCTGAAGCCAACTGCGCAGACATGGCCATCAGCGAGCTCAAGGATTACCTGGAGAACGGCAACATCGCACATAGCGTCAACTACCCCACCTGCAGCATGGGCAAGGCGCGCGCCGCAAGCCGCATCGCCTGCCTGCACGCCAACGTGCCCAACATGATCGGCCAGATCACGGCCATTCTTGCCAAGGACAACGCCAACGTGCAGCGTATGACCAACGAGTCCGCTGGCGAGAACGCCTACACCATGTTCGACACCGACGAGCACCTGGACAGCAGCACCATCGAGGCGCTCAAGCAGATTCCGTCGATGTATCGCGTGCGCGTGATCAAGTAGCGCCGACTGACCTGACGGGCAGCTCCCCATGTGGCCTGCCCGTCACTGACATTGAATGCCCGCGGGGGTGCCTTTCGCACGAGAGGCGCCCCCGTTTTTGTGAGCGCTCCATTAAGTGCACCGAGCCGCTTCTTGGCATACAATCTGTATGTTGACCTAACTATCTGTGAGGTGCCTATGGTTGATACAGATTTTGCTTGGCGGCTTACGCAGGGGCTCGTGCGGATCGACAGTTCCGACCCAGGTGCGTATGAGGGCGAGATTGAACGCTATATCAAAGCGTTGGTTGAGGAACGGTTAGCGCAGCTGAGCCATCCGGTACTCGATGCCGTGCAGATTGCAGAGCACGAAGTACTCCCCGGGCGCCGCAACCTTATGGTCACCGTGCCGGGACTGAGCGACGAGCCACGGCTCGTCTATATCTGCCATATGGATACCGTTACGCTGGGCGATGGCTGGGACGCGGACATTCCGCCGCTCGGAGCGATCGTGCGCAACGATAAACTCTATGGCCGCGGTGCCTGCGATATGAAGGGTGGCCTGGCCTGCGCCATTGCCGCACTGGTCCATACGCTCGAGCGCGTGGCGGCAGAAGGCGAGCTGCCCCGCCGTGGCTTCTCACTCATTTGCTCGGTCGACGAGGAGGACTTTATGCGCGGCTCAGAGGCAGCCATCGATGCCGGCTGGGTCGGCTCGCGTGAATGGGTGCTGGACACCGAGCCCACCGACGGACAGATCCAGGTGGCGCACAAGGGGCGCACGTGGTTCGAGATTGAAATGGCTGGCGTAACGGCGCATGCGAGCCAGCCGTGGAAGGGCGCGGATGCCGTCGCCGCCATGGCCGAGGTCGTGTGTTCGCTCCGTCGCGCGTTTGTGGCGCTGCCCGCGCACGATGAGCTGGGGCCTTCGACCATCACGTTTGGCCAAATCGAGGGCGGATATCGCCCCTATGTCGTGCCCGACCGCGCCAAAGTCTGGGTCGACATGCGTCTGACCCCGCCGACCGATACGGCCGCCGCAATCAATATGGTCGAGCATGCTATTGCCGCCGCCGAGGCCGCGGTTCCCGGTTGCCACGGCAGCTACGCCGTGACGGGCGACCGCCCCGCTATCGAGCGCGATCCGGTCTCTCCCCTTCTAGCTGCACTCAAGTGCGCAGCAGACGATGTAACGGGCACGGACACGACCGTCGGCTTCTTTACCGGCTACACCGACACTGCCGTCATTGCCGGCAAGACGGGTAACCGTAGCTGCATGAGCTATGGCCCAGGCTCGCTCGCACTCGCCCACAAGCCCAACGAATATGTGCCCCACGCCGACATCGTTCGCTGCCAGAGTGTGCTCATCGCGCTCGCCGACAACACGCTCTGGGGCGCGGATGGCCAAGTTGGGGCATAATAAGCCGCGAACAAACCAACTCGTGCGTTAGGACCGCCCATGAAAGCACTTCCGTTTCCCTGCATCCGCCCGGCTCAGGACCGCGTGCTCGAGGCGTTGCCCGCAATGGGCAGCATCCTGAGCGGCAACGATGCTCTGCGCGGAGCCATTGCCGATGGCCTGATGCTCAAGGACCCGGGTGCGGCGTATTACGTGTACGAA
>DBGFLF010000286.1:0-13277 GCA_048528725.1 Collinsella sp. | reverse complement strand
TTTAGTGCTGTAAAACACCCTTCAAAACTAAACGTCCGTATAAGGCCTCATGCAGAGTTTTGCATGAGGCCTTTTCATGCAGACTTTTGCATGTCATACTAGGATGCAAAAGCCTGCACGTTAGGAGATAGCCGTGGATACCCTTCCCATCACCACACCACGCCAAGCTGGCATCTACGTGCGCCAGGCGCGCGAGGCGCAGGGGATCACCCGTGCCGCCCTCGCTAAAAAAGCCGGTGTTTCGGAACGCCTGCTCGCATCGCTCGAGCTGGGAGATGCCACGGGCATTCGACTCGACAAGCTGCTGGCAGTTTTCGGTGCTCTTGGACTGGCGCTCGCCGCTCAAGGGGATATAGGCGAAACGAAAAATGAGCAACCAGTCGACGCCCCGCATGCTGATCAACCTTGCAGCACCTCCAGACGCCATCACGCCCAACGTCTTCATCATCGCAACCGTCGCAGCACAACCATTCCGGCTCTTGCAGATGCCCCCTTTACATCCGCACTCTACGACGAGGTCTTCGCCGATTTCGCCATGTCCAATCTCGGAGTCTCGATTGCCACAAACGCATCTAGCCAAGCCATGCCCGAAGGGAAATAGCCAATGGCCAGAACATCACTTCGGACCATTATTTGCGGCGTGCCTGCTGGAACGCTCACGCAAGATGAGAACGGTCTTATCAGCTTTACCTACGATCATGACTATGACGGGCCAGCCCTATCGACCAACATACCCGTATCGAATCGCACATACGGACAACAGGTCATGAATCCGTACCTGTTTGGCCTTCTACCCGACAGCGAGGACCAACGAAAAGCGATTGCCGCCGAATTCGACGTTAGGCCCAACAATCCCGTTGCGTTGCTCAGCCATATCGGACTCGACTGTCCGGGCGGCGTGCAGTTTTGTGCCGAAGAAGATACCGACGCCGTCCTGCATCGCGCTGGCGAATACCGCCCTATAGACAACCACGAAATTGCTCTTCGTCTCAAGTCGATCAGAGATGACCGCGATGCATCGTGGATGGGTCTAGATGAAAGTTGGTCACTTGGAGGCAACCAGGGCAAGTTCGCGCTCGCGTTCATAAACGACCGCTGGTGCGAATGCATGGGCTCCTCGCCCACGACGCATATTTTCAAAAATGGCGTTATCGGATTTAAACTCGAGGCTCTCAATGAGTTTGTCTGCATGAAAAGCGCCCAGCGCGCCGGCATCGCAACGGCAAACGTCGAATATCGTATGTTTGAGGACGAACCTGCCCTCATTGTTGAGCGCTATGACCGCGTGAAAGTCAAAGACGGAACGATCAGGCGCCTACATCAAGAAGACCTCTGTCAGGCACTTGGGGTGATGCCCGCCCAAAAGTACACGGCAGACGGCGGCCCGACCACACGCGACATTCAAGAGCTCCTCGTAAATACGAGCCACCATCAACTTAACCTGTATCTGTTTACGCAGATACTTTTCTTTAACGCCATCATCGGCGCACCGGATGCGCACGCGAAAAACTATTCCCTGCTCCTTGGAAACGACGGCGCAGCCATGATGGCTCGAATGTACGATGTCGCGTCGGGTTTGGCGTATGAGCGCATGCGCCGCCGGGCGCGCCTTGCCATGAGCGTTGGCGGCGAAAATCGTGTGGGGTGCATCGGTCCAGGCGCTATCCGCCGATACCACGGTATGGGCGACCCCACGCTGGAGGCGACGCTCACCGATGCCGGGCTATCCGAGAAGTTTTGCTTTGCGACCATGATGGACCTCGCCTACGAGGTACCCATTTGCATGGAAGAGGTCATGGACGAATACGCCGACCTGCCCGGCATGGCGGACCTGCGCGAGCATATGCTCGGCCCCGTCCGCGAAAACTGCCAGCGCGCCCTCGACCTCATCAGGGCAGAAATGGACTAGGTGGCCGTAATTTCGCAATTATCAAACAAAAGAGAGGGGGCACCCGTCGCAAAAGACCGGGTGCCCCCCTCTCATAATGTCATTTGCAATCCGCTAGCACGTGACTCGGACTGCTGCTAGCGCAACCTTTACGCAGCGAGGCGCTTGAGGACGTCGATGAGCAGCTCGTAGAAGCGCTCGGCAGAAGCGAGCTCCATGCTCTCGTCCGGGGTATGGACATCGGAGAGCGTCGGGCCCACGGCGATGGCGTCCAGGCCGTGCAGAGCCTCGGCAAACAGGCCGCACTCAAGGCCGGCGTGAATGGACTCGATGCGCAGCTCGGAGCCAAAGAGCTCTCGATAGCTCTCGACAAAGACTTCGCGGACCGGCGAATGCTCGGCATAGCTCCAGCCGGGATACTCAAACTCAAACTTGGCGTCGAAGCCCAGGACATCGGCCAGCGTCTGCAGACGGTCCTTGAACTCGTTCTGCAGCGAGGTGATCGAAGAGCGCGGGGACAGCATAATCTTGACCTCGTCATCGGAGGTGGCGACCACGCCGATGTTGGAGGAAACCTCGACGGAGCCGTCGGTGGCGACGTTGCGGCGAATCACGCCGTTAGGGGCAAGGCGCAGGGCGCGGATGAGGGCAAGCGCGGACTTCTGGTCCATGGCCTCAACCTCGGCGTCGTCGGCAATCTCGACGGTGCAAGTAAAGCCGGGGTCGAAGACCTCGAGCTCGGCAGTGACGTCGGCGATGATGCCCTTTGCGATCTGGGCCGCGGCCTCGGCGGCAGCGTGGTCGGCGTAGACCAGAACAGCCTTGCACTCACGGTTGATGGCGTTGTCCTTGGTGCCGCCGTTAAAGCTAACGATGGCGGGCTCGCCGGCAACCATCAGGCGGTCGATGATGCGGGCCATGATGAGGTTGCCGTTGCCGCGCTCCAGGTTGATATCGCTGCCGGAGTGGCCGCCCAGCAGGCCGGAGATGTCGAGCGTGAGGGTGCTACCGGTCTTGTGCTCGCGCGCGATCGGGCAGGTGTAGGTAACGACGACGCCGCCGGCACAGCTGACGGTGGCAACGCCCTCTTCCTCGGAGTCAAGGTTGATCATGGTGCGGGCGCTAATCTGGGACTTGTCGAGCGTCTCGGCGCCGACCAGGCCAGTCTCCTCGTCGGTGGTGAATACGCACTCGAGGGCGGGGTGAACGATCGAATCGTCATCGAGAACAGTGAGCATCAGAGCGACGGCGATACCGTTGTCGGCGCCCAGGGTGGTGCCGTTAGCGGTGAGGACGCCGTCCTTGACGACCAGGTCGATACCGTCGGTCGTAAAGTCGTGCTCAACGGAGCCCAACTTGTCGCACACCATATCGATGTGGCCCTGCAGCATCACGGTCGGGGCATTCTCGGCGCCGGCAGAAGCGGGCTTGCGAATGATGACGTTGTAGACCTCGTCCTGGTACACATCGAGGCCGCGCTCCTTGGCAAACGCAACCAGGAAATCGCTGATGCCCTTCTCGTTGCGAGACCCACGGGGGATCGCGCTGACCTCCTCAAAGAAATGGAACAGTTGGGCGGGCTCGTAGCCGGTGATCTTGTAATCCATGGTGCCTCCTTGGCGCAACTGGTTAGACAGTAAGACATGCGACTTGTATATTCCCAGACTTTGCGTGCATAAACCAGTCGAAAACGCCGAGCGCCCTTGCATCATCGGCTAACGGCGGGGAAACGCCACTTTATTAAGATAAAGCAGGTTAGACGGGCCTCGCCGAAGGGACGTTGGACCCTTCAACCAACCTCAACGCTTGATCAACGTTTATGCATACGCCATTGGTATGTTTAATGAGATTCTTGTCCTCCGTCACGACGTAATCGGCATCGATGCGATTGGCGACGCCCAGCATCAGGTCGTCCTCAAAGTCGTTGTGATGATACTTGAACACAAAGGAGTCGAAGACCTCGTCTGCACCGACCGGGGTGATGAGGGCTAGCTCGCGCATCTGTCGAACGCATGCCCAGGCCGTTTCATCTGCCGCCGCAATGGCGTTATCACTCAGTGAGCCAGTCTTTCTTCGGCACTCCTGCTTGATTGCCGCCGAGACAAGATATGAAACGTCTTTGACCGAAAGCGACGAGGCAAACAGGGCAATCCGCTCCGAGGCGTCGGCAATCTCGATCAGATGGACGACATTTGCCGTACGGTCGGACCTGCCAGAAAAGTAATCCATCCATACGTTGGTATCGATTAACAGCTTGAGGACGCCTTCTGTGCTCATAGTTCCACCCACTCGGGATAGCGCTCCGCCATGGCCTCCTCATAGAGGTCGTCATAGTCTCCCGAGAACTCAGGGATGGGGATGCCGTATTTGAGGCACGAATCGCGAACGATATGGCTGCCTTGCGCGGCCCTTGATTCCATGCGCCGGGGCTCCACTCCGTCAGAAACCGGAGCCGCAGCGTCTCCCTTCGAGGGCATGCGTCCGTTAACGACCAGATACTCCCAAAGTGTCCGAACGGCTTTTGACGGCGTCATGCCAATATGCGCCAGAACGGCATCTCCGGCTTCTTTGAGCTGGCGATCTATGCGCACGTTCATCTGAATAGATTTTTTATCGAGCAATTCGGCTTCCATGCCTCATCCTTCAGGTTGCTATACATCATCCTGGACTTAGTATAGCATCCATAAGAGCGCAGCAATGCCTTACCGGGAGGTGTAGTGGCTTACATTTTCCGGTAAGCACCAACCTCGAACAGCTTTCCACCATGGCAGAAATTAAGACTCAAATGGGCTAACCTTCCGGCGTCTACAGCTCAATCACTTCGTCGCAAGCCTCAAGCAACTCGGGATCATGCGAGACAACAACCACTATATGATCCTCTTTCTTCTGTTGCAGAATATCAATGAACGCTGACCTACTCGCTCCGTCAAGAGCCGACGTCGGTTCATCGAATAACATGACGGGTGAGTCCTTAAGCAAAACACGAATAATCGCAATCTTCTGCTTCTCACCACCCGATATATTATGGTTTTGCTCGTCCAGCACCCCATCAAGACCATTGGGAAGTGTTGAGACCAGTTTGGTCAGACCAAACTGATCTACAAGTCGCCCGACTTCAAAAATTGGACAATTATCGCCCGCGAGTAGCGTCAGATTCTCTCTGAGTGTTCCGTTAACGATATCAGGTTCTTGCTCGGCAATACCAACGACATACGAGCGTAGATTTATAGAATCAATCTGACTCAAATCAACCTCGTCATAAGCAATAGTCCCAACGCAATCATCGGGATATAGACCAGCTATGCCATCGAGAAGCGTGCTTTTCCCGCTTCCGTTTGCGCCCGACACGCCGTATAAGACCCCTCGATTAAGCGAGATGAGCTCTGGATAATCTATGATTCGATCGGTATCAGGGCGACAAATCGACAGGCCCTTGCACACAAGTGAAACAGGAGAGCCAATGCGGACAGAACCGTTCACCTCTTCATCCATTGCCCAAAGGCGCTTAAGGCGTTGGGCGCTCACCTTGCTCGCCTGGTAGCTTTTGCCCCAAGAAAGCAAGTTCACCAGAGCAGAATTGGCGCTCGAATAATAGCTCAATGCCGTCAGCAGAAAACCAACCGGCATTTTGCCTGCGACAATCTCACAGCCTCCAATCGCGAGCAAACAGAACTGCGCAAAGGAAAAAATCAACTGATTCGCAAGTTCGAACCGTGATCCGGCTTTTTGGTTAGCCAATATAGCTGGATAAAGACCATCGAAAGCCTTCTGCAGCCTCAAGGAATAGAAATCGAATAATGAATGGCGACGAAGAAAGGAGACGCTCTCCAGCTGGCTCTGGAGAGTCCCATAGAAAGCAGCGGTCTTTTCTTGAAACTCAAAGCCTCGATTGAACAGCAGCCCGCTAAACAATCGATAAACTACTGCCCCCGTAACGATGCAGGCTAGACAGGCAATCGCCATCGCAATGTTTATATTCATCAACATAATCAAGGAACAAACAATCGTTGCAACACCGCCAATGATATTTGACGCCGATGTTATTCCGAATATTATGAGATCGTTTGAATCGTGATTGATTTGCTGATTATAATAGCCCGCATCAAATCCGATGAAAAACTTCCGGGGCAAACGCTTGACGTGTTCAAGTGTGTCAGCGTTAAGTTGATATCCCGCATGCGCTTGAAGGTCGACATAGATTAGGGAAGTCCAATAGGCCAACACCGACCCCACAATGGCGACCACGCCAATCGCGAAAATACATAAGACTAGCGTCCGCAAACTAATTCCGAGGACATTTTTTGCCGCCAGCACATTTACAGTCAGTCCCAACAAATATGGTTCAGCAAGGCTGCACAGTTGAGACAAGACATCGAGAAGCAGATAGACATAAAGCCTTGGCTTATGGAGGAGATATATCTTCCAAAATCTAAACATCGTGATTTGCCTCATGCGAATACTGATAATTACAAGCCAACCGCATTCTCTGCCTTGCATTGAATTTAACGCTCGCGCATTTTCTCTGACCCTCCATCGCGGCGTGGGGACATCCGCCCATACAAGCCGGAAACATTACACACTCGCCACATACCGGGTCGTTTGGTAAATACTCCATCCATTTCAAATAGTTCGAATTAGCTTTCACACCTTCTCGAACATTTCCAACGGCGCACTCGCCCTTGCCAACCTCATCCCAACATTTAAAAAGTCTACCAAGCGGATCGATGACAAACGAATTAAGGGAAACCGCACAGCAGACACCTGGTTCATACGGCGTAAACGGAATAACGTTGAATCCGCGCTCGCTAGCTTTATCCATAAAGAACGTTTCAACTTGAGAGAACCCACGCTGAGAAAAACAATGAATGTCATTTGCGCAAGTATCGTTAACATTGTCGACCGCAGCAAGATAAATCGCGACTTTACCGCGAAGCCCTTTAGCGTCAAGCTCGTCAATCAACGCATCGACCTCTTTGCTATTGGACTCATCGACATTCACGCGAATGGTAATCTGAAGAACATCGGCACATGAGATTATATTGTCGATAATGGCATCATATGTCGGACGACCGTCGGCCGGGACCCTCCGCGAATCATGATCCCTCTTTGAGCCATCGATAGTGATTTGAACCGAACCGACCTGACAATCAGCAAGCTTCTGAGCAATTTCTCGCGTCAGGAGATATCCGTTCGTTACCATTCCGGCAGAATAAGTAGCGCCTGGCCTAATCGCCCCTCTCAGTTCTTTTGTCAGTCGCTCGATCATGTCCACACAGAGTAGGGGTTCGCCTCCATACCAGTCAACGTGAAGATCGTTGATTCCGGGATAGCCGGAACGCACGAATTCTGCGATATCCGTCATTGTCTCTTCTGACATAGTGGGGTGCGAGCAGCCCTTTTCATAGCAATAGGGACACCTAAAATTGCATGCCAGCGTTGGAGCAATCGTCAGTCCTAAATAGTCATTTGCAAACCTTGCCGACAAACTCTCAAGCATCAACATTCGCCGCTCGTCAACATCGTCATCTACCAACATGCCACCCATCTTAAGGGCCTCTTCGAAATCACCATCCAAGGCGGCAGCACCCTTGCGATATAAATTCAGCTCATTCGTGTGCGCAGCGTCAAGGTCGAGAACGCCACCAGACTGGGTATTGTAGATAGTGATACCGTTCACATCATTCTCTTCAATAACGTTAAATTCAGACTCTTTCATTTATATGCTCCGTTTTCTGATAGCACCCTTGATAGCCCAACAAAGTCCGAGGATGACAATGGGAACGACTGTTGCCAGCGCTACAAATAGCAACGTCCCCGGCACGATGAATTGAATTGGTCGCGGGGACGCAAGGGTCGCCAGCCATGTCAAGTGCAGTGGCATATTTGGATTCCCGTACCCCAAATAAAGCAGCAGGATGATGAACGATAGAACAAACGCGCCATTTCCAAAGAGCGAGATGGCCAGGACGAGCAGCAGGCATAACGTTGTGCAAATCAAGGCAGCAAGAGACAGCCGAAGAAGAAACTCTCCGATCATATCCATCGTCATTCCTATGCCACTCGCGCTTTGGACCGCACCAACGAGTATCGAAAAGAGAACAAAACCACCGACAAGCGTGACAATCGAGACAAGAGTCCTTGCAACCAACAACTGTACTGTTTTCATTCCCCTTGCATAGGAAACAAGCCATTGAGATCCCGTTATCGGAGTTCGAAACGCATAGCCGATGACGAGAACAGCAACAATAGGAAAGAACAGAGAATGGGCAAGCGGTGCCACAGCGGAAAGGTAGCGAGCTCCATCTTTAACGAGGTCTCCCGGAATTCCCCCAAAACCATATTGTGGGTTTGGAAAGAAGCCCATAACACCGTCGCCAAGCCAATCGCTCGTTCCGTAGGCTCTCCATGGTTCATAAGACGCAGAATAAAGCAATGCGAGCACGAAACCTGCCGCAATCAGCAGAAGAGGCGCTTTGCTCTTCATTACTCGATAGGCTTCAGCCTTAATCATATCTTCGCAGCGCATTTCTACCCCCTCCTCGCTTTGATTCCCATGACCCCGAGCTGCAACGAAACAACTGTGCAAATAACAGAGAAAAGAATGATCTGATTAATGGCTAGGCCTTGAAAGCACAGATTTCCAAGATGGCGTAAGTATGGTCCGACTGAGAGCCACCAGGGAATTAGCGTCGATGCGTGATTGGAAAAGACCACCAGCGTATATTCATCGGAGGCGAGCAGCGTCCCGACCAACACCAACATAATGCTAAGCGGTGCATTTCTAAGTAAATAGAAAACTGCCATCGACTGAGCTACTAATGCAGCCAAAATAGCATCAATCAAAAGCAACACGGGTAGGTATCTATCAAGAAACACCCGCCCATCCACATAGCAGCCAAGCGGAGATTTGAAGAGAGCGAATCCCGAAAACAGGTTGAACGCTGCTGAAGTTGCAATCGTCAGAACAAGCCACTTTGCGACAACGGCCTTTGCTACACCCGTCCCTTTCGCATACGTCACTTCAGAAGACCTGCTTTGATAATCCATGGCGCAGGAAATAACAATGCATCCGACTAGAACGAAAAACCACTCGTAGGTCATGAATAGTGCCGTCCGAACCGCCGAACCAGCCGGGTCAGTCTTGTCGAGGATGTTTGCAAAGAAACCAATCTGTTTGCCGACTCCCCCTAAATCAGATGTTCCATAAGTCCCATACATATTTGGATTACAGACATCTTTAACAATCCAAACTCCCCAGATCAACAACACGAAAAAGGCTGGATTTCTGAGCAACCGACGGGCTTCGCATCTAATCAGTCGCAGAAGTTGCATTATCTGCCTCCCCGATCAAATCCAAAAACCGCTTTTCCAGACTTCTGTCTTTGTAGGAGTTTTCTTCCTTAACGAGAAGTCTGCCTTGATGGAGAAAAGCAAAAGATGTCGCAACTTTCTCCAATTCATCTAGGTTATGGCTTGAAATGAGCACCGTTTTATCCCGTTTGTCCTTCAACGACAGCAGGAGATCACGCACCTCAATCACACCCACTGGATCGAGCCCGTTTATGGGTTCATCCATGATGAGTAGTTGCGGGTTGCCCAGAAGAGCCGTTCCGATATCCAGACGACGCTTCATGCCGAGCGAGTATTGTTTTACCGATGCATCCGCCGCATTTTCTAGGCCAACGGCAGCGAGCACTCGATTAACTTCACTTTTCGGCAGCCCCCACTCGATACAGCGTGAGATCAAGTTTTCTCGACCGGTTAAGTTCAAGAATGCCCCACAGCCGTCGGGGACGAATCCGATATTTCTGCGCGCTCTTGCCAGACCTGTTCTCCCAGACTCGCCGAAAAAACTGATTGAGCCTTTCGTTGCTTTAAACAAGCCAAGAAGAATATCAATCAACGTACTCTTCCCCGCGCCGTTCTCCCCAACGAGAGCGCACACTTCGCCCTCATCTATATCAAATGAAACATCAGACAACGCCCAGTTTTTGCCGTAGCGCTTTGATAGATCCTTGATTGAAATCGCATTACCCATGTCTCATGAACCTCATTAAAAAGGCAGCGCGGCCGACGGATGGCAGTTATCGACCACGCTGCTTACCCTCTGCTGTCTTAACCAGCATTAGCGTTCGCGTTGCTAGAAATGAACATATACGCCAAAACAGCTACAGCGCGAACACGGGTGGTAATTGCGGCAGCCACCACCGCCACCCTGCACGTTGCTACACGGATCGATTACCCAGTTCATAATTACCTCCTTTCGATTTATCGTCTGTTTTAATACTCCGTTATCGTATATCGATAACCTTATGATTTCAAGAACTATTTTCAAATAAATTAAGGCTCCTACCGATCGTTTGCGGTAGGAGCCTTGCGTGCATACGTGTTTGTCTTCTTGTCTTCTTATTCTGTTTTGTTATTCCTTAGAAAGATCTACCACGTAAACCTCTGTGGGCAATATCTCGGAGGGGTCGGGATTGCGTCTTTGCAAAATCTTATTCCGCGCGCGCGCGATGGTAAGTTCCTCAAGTTCTATTTCACTCACGCGACGGATCAAATCTCCCGGCTGACAATCCAACTCAACACAGATATCGAGCAATGTCTTCAAGCGTATGGCCTTAATTTTTGCATTACGGATTTTAGAAATGTTAGCTGGCGTATGCCCAGTCGCTCTTATTAGATCGGCATTTGTTTTCCCGGTCTTGAGCAAAAGTGTCTCAACCTCAATAATGAGATAATCCATGGTCAATCACCTAGACCAAATCATCGGACTGGGACTGCAAAAGCGCCCCATAGCGCCAGAAGATCGACAAAGCGAAAGCAACCATCATTGCAATGATGGATCCCACATCCAAAGTGATGCCTGAGTCACCAATCTGAAGGAGAGCGGAATTCATACGACAGCTCAACATACAATTACCCATCATTATTTTTAAATCGCTGCCAATCTGTAGAGAGCCCATCACGGCATTGATTGCAAATAGGCAAGCAATAACGGTAATCATCCGTGCATGTCGAATAGTAAAAGGCGATTGACGACGGGCGACATCGAAGCTGATGCTTAACAATGTGAACTCCCCTGCAAGGAGCAAAACCGCCCATAGCGCCAAGTTTGGGAGCGCGATGCTGCCGCCCTTACCAAGCTCAACGACCCCCTCGATTACCACTGCGCCGTTCAAAATACTTTGGCATGCAACAACAAATGCCGAACCAAAGACGGCGATGGTAGCGATGGCTATAAGTACCAGCACGGCACAAAGAACCATTCCGATTTTTCTCATGTTATCGAACGACATCTCAATTCTTTGAGCGCTATTCGCCATAGTAACTCCTTTTGCCATCCAGCAGAACTCTTTCAATTATTTTATCGTTACCGGAAACTCTTCTCTACAAGAAAAGGGGCGCACCTCCATCGGAAACGCCCCCTATCATGCAAGGTTATATTCAATCCCTACAGCGCGCCGGAACCGGCTTGCATCATGCCGCCGGGGCCCGAGGTCACGCCGCCGCTCACGGGCGCGGCGTTGCCGGTGTGCGGTGCCGCCGGAGCGGTATCGCCACCGAGCGTGCCCGCCGGACGCGGTGCCGGGATCTCGCCCGTGTCGTGGCTAAAGACAAACTTGCCATCGGTCACGTCGCACAGGACGGTATCGCCCTCGCCCCACTCGCCGGCCAGAAGCTCCTCGGACAGCGGGTCCTCGATGAGCTTTTGAATAGCACGGCGCAGCGGACGCGCGCCGTTGGTGAGGTCGGTACCCTCCGCCACAATCTTGTCGTAGGCCGCATCGGTAAGCTTGATGTTCATGCCGTTTGCGATCAGGCGCTGGCGCAGATCGTCCACCAGCAGGTGCGCAATCTTGGTCAGGTTCTCGCCCGAGAGCTTCTGGAACACCACGATGTCGTCGATACGGTTGAGCAGCTCGGGGCGGAACAGGCGCTTGAGCTCGCCCATCGCGCGGCCGCGGATCTCACTCGAGGTGAGGCCCTGCTCGCCGGTGGTGCCAAAGCCAACGCTCGCATCCTGCGCGATCTCGCGGGCGCCCACGTTTGACGTCATGATGATCACCGTATTGCGGAAGTCGACCGTCTTGCCCTGGCTATCGGTCAGACGGCCCTCCTCCAACACCTGCAGCAGGATATTGAAGATGTCGGGGTGCGCCTTCTCGATCTCGTCGAACAGCACGACCGAGTACGGGTGACGGCGAACAGCCTTGGTGAGCTGGCCGCCCTCGTCGTGGCCCACATAGCCCGGGGGGCTACCGATGAGCTTGGAGACCTCGAACTCACTGCCAAACTCCGACATATCGAAGCTGATGAGCGCGTCCTTGCTGCCAAAGAGATACTCGGCGAGCGTCTTGGCGAGCTCGGTTTTGCCCGTGCCGGTGGGGCCCAGGAAGATAAAGCTGCCGCCGGGGCGACGCGGGTCCTTGAGCGGCGAGCGGCTGCGGCGCACGGCCTTGGCAACGGCCTCGACGGCCTCGTCCTGACCGATGATGCGCGTCTTGAGCACGCTTTCGGCCTGCAGCAGGCGGCGGCTCTCGCTCTCGGTGAGCGAGGACACCGGCACGCCCGAGGTCACGGACACGATGTCGGCAATCTGGGAGACATCGATGGTGAGCGGGCTGGCGTCGAGCTCGGCCGTCCAGGCAGCCTTGGCCTCGGCGAGCTCAATCTCGGCAGCCTTTTGCTGCTCGGTGATCTCGGCGGCCTTGTTCATGTCGTCGCTCTCGGTGGCCTCCTGCGCGGCGGCCTTAAGCTCCTCCACCCGATGCTCGGCCTCGCGCACCGGCTCGGGCGCGCGGTTGGCGGCGATGCGGGCGCGGGCGCCGGCCTCGTCAATGAGGTCGATGGCCTTATCGGGCAGGAAGCGATCCTGGATGTAGCGGTCGGAGAGGTTCGCGGCGGCCTCGATAGCACCCTGCGTATAGCGCACATGGTGGTGCTCCTCGTAGCGCGGCTTGAGCGCGGTCAGGATCTTGACCGTGTCCTCGACGCTCGGCTCCTCGACATCGATGGTCTGGAAGCGACGCTCGAAGGCCGGGTCCTTGGTGAGGTACTTGCGGAATTCCTCGGCCGTGGTGGCGCCGATAATCTGGAAGGCACCGCGCGCGAGCACGGGCTTGAGCATGGAGCTCGCGTCGATGGAGCCCTCGGCAGAGCCGGCACCGATGATGGTGTGCATCTCGTCAATAAACAGGATGACGTCGTCAGCTTCGGTGGCCTCCTGGATCACGTTCTTGAGGCGCTCCTCAAACTCACCGCGATACTTGGCGCCCGCAACGAGGCCCGGCAGGTCGAGCGTCCAGATGTTCTGGTTCATAAGGTTCTCGGGCACGTTGCCAGCTGCAATCTGCTGAGCCAGACCCTCGACGATGGCCGTCTTGCC